>JASFUG010000221.1:0-5604 GCA_050050395.1 Nitrospirota bacterium | reverse complement strand
ACGACGAGCCGTTCAATCGATCGTTGCAGGAATACACCCTCGGCACGCGGGACCCGGGTCGGGTGAGGTACTCCCGGTCGGGTCACATGCTGAATCTGATGTGGCCCCTCATGCAGGGCCACGACCCTGGCACATACCTCTATGCCAGCGATTGGAACATGCTCGATCAGTTTCTGGTGAGCTACGGCATGTTGCGTACGGCAAGCGACGTGCGAGTGACACCGGATCGTGTCGAGATATTCAAACCGGGAATCTTGAAGGGCTCGAGCGGCAGGGCCCGTAGGTTTGGCCGGCCCGCCAAGGGTGGCGTTGATCCGGGGGGCTATTCGGACCATTTCCCGATCACGGTCGAGCTGAGCGTGTGATGAAACGAGCCCTTGCAGGTGGAGTGCTCATTTCTCGTTGGCGAAGGGTTGCCGTGCAGGTTGTCCGATGACGCCAGTCACGATCGTGGGGATGGCCGCGGGGTCCATCCTCATCCTCGCAGTCGTCGCGATCTCCTGGAGCAACAAGGCATTTCCGGCGGGTGGTATCGCGGTCAGCCTGATCGGTGTGGTGCTCATCGGGATGTCGCAATCGAGCATCGTCAAGTCAGACAGGGGTGGGGCATCGATCGAGCTGGTGAGGGAGCAGATCAGTCAGACGGCTGCGGCGGTCGAGGCGGTGGCGGCGCAGGCGGAACAGACGGCCGCGGCGGTCGAGGAGACCAAGGCTTAGCTGGCAAACCTGACGACTCAGGTCGCAGCCAAGCGTGTCCTCGAGCCGGCGGGCGCGAGAACGATCCAGAACGGCCTCGCGTCCCTTCCGAAGATCGATGCCAACCGGCTCGCAACCGCGCGAGGCGATCTGAAACGTGGTTGCCAGTCATGGAGAAGGTCTTCACCCCACAGAGCGAGGTCGACCTCGCCTTCGTGCGCGGGTTGCTCGACGAGGCGGGCATTCGCTATTTCGTGCACAACGATCACTTCGGGTCCCTTCGCATCGGCCCGGTGATCCCCCTCTTCAACGAGAAGACCGTCATGGTGGCACCGGAGGACGAGGTGCGAGCCCGCGCGGTCATTGAGGCCTACGTTGCCGAGATGGATGCTTCCGCAGACACGAGCCGCAGCGACTATTCTTGGAGAGACAGGGTGCGAATGCTCATCGAGTTCTTGTTGTTCGGCTGGGTCATGCCGGGCAGACGATGGCCACGAAAGGGAGACGACGGCAACCGCTGACGGTGGGGGCGCCTTGAACGTGAGAATCGTGACGAGCCTCCATGGGTCCGGCATGGTGATGTAGGGGGTGCAGATGAAGGCGATGGTGCTCAGGCGGCTCTGTCAGCTCGCGGAGAACCGGAGTGCGCTGGAGCTGGCGGATCTCCCGGAGCCGGCGCCTGGTGACGGCGAGGTGCTGGTGCGGGTCACGGCGTGCGGGGTGTGCCACACGGAGCTGGACGAGATCGAGGGGCGGACACCGCCGCCGCGGTTGCCGGTGGTGCTCGGCCACCAGGCCGTGGGGCGGGTTGCGGCGCTCGGCCCGGGGGTGACCAACCTGCGGCTCGGCGACCGGGTCGGCGTCGCCTGGATCTACTCTGCGTGCGGCATCTGCCCGGCGTGCCTGGCGGACGCCGAGAACCTGTGCCCGGACTTCGTCGCCACCGGACGTGACGTCCACGGCGGGTACGCCGAGGCGATGGTGGTGCCGGCGGCGTTCACCCACCGCATCCCGGCGGCTCTCGGTGCTCGGGAGGCGGCGCCCCTGCTGTGCGCCGGGGCGATCGGCTACCGCTCCCTGCGTCTAGCCGACCTGCCGGCCGGTGGGCGGCTCGGCCTCACCGGCTTCGGTGCCTCGGCCCACCTGGTGCTGAAGATGGTGCGCCACCGCGATCCGGCGGCCGAGGTGTACGTGTTCGCTCGCAGCCCCGAGGAGCAGGGCTTCGCCCGCGAGCTGGGCGCGGTGTGGGCCGGCGACACCCTCGACCGCGCCCCGGCGCCGCTGGATGCGATCATCGATACCACGCCGGTCTGGCGTCCCGTCGTCGAGGCCCTGGCCAACCTCGCCCCGGGCGGCCGCCTGGTGGTCAACGCGATCCGCAAGGAGGAGATCGACAAGGAGGCCCTCCTCGACCTCGACTACCCGGCCCACCTGTGGATGGAGAAGGAGATCAAGTCCGTCGCCAACGTCGCGCGCCGCGACGTGCGCGAGTTCCTCGCCCTCGCGGCGGAGGCGGGCCTGCGCCCGGAGGTGGAGGAGTACGCGTTGGAGGACGCCAACCGCGCTCTGGTGGAGCTGAAGGAGCGCAAGATCCGCGGCGCCAAGGTGCTGCGCGTCGGGTGAGCGGATCGCCGGGCCGCGCAGGTCGGCCGGCCCGCCGTCTGTAACAAACACGTTGGCCGGGACGCCTCTGGGCTCGGTGAAGGCGTCCCGTAGGTAGGGTAGGATGGGCCGCGTCCGGCGGCCGGGCGAACCGGGAGAGAAAGACCGTGCGTGCACACTACCTGCAACACGTGCCGTTCGAGGGGCTCGGCAGCATGGCAGGGTGGCTGGAGGAGGCCGGGGCGGCCGTGACCCGGACCGCGCTATTCGCTGGGGAGTCCCTGCCGGCGGTGGAGGGGCTCGACCTGCTGGTGGCGATGGGCGGCCCGATGAGCGTCAACGACGAGGCGAGGTTCCCGTGGTTGGCGGAGGAGAAGCGGCTCATCCGCCAGGCGATCGACCGCGGGGTCCCGACCCTGGGGGTGTGCCTCGGGGCGCAGCTCATCGCGACCGCCATGGGGGGACGGGTCTATCCCGATAAAGAGAAGGAGATCGGCTGGTTTCCTGTGGCCGCGGTGGAGGCGAAGAGCGAGTCGGTCTTCCAGTTTCCCCCCACGATCGACGCGTTCCACTGGCATGGGGAGACCTTCACCCTGCCTGCCGGAGTCGTCCACCTGGCGCGCAGCGAGGGGTGCGAGTACCAGGCGTTCCAACTCGGGGGCACGGCCATCGGCCTGCAATTCCATCTGGAGACCACGCCGGAGGGCGCGCGGGCGCTGGTCGAGAATTGCCGGGATGAGCTGCAGCCGGGGCGTTACGTCCAGAGCGAGGCGGCGATTCTCGCGCCGACGGCCGGGCGGTATGAGGCCATCCACGCCCTGATGGGTGAGATCCTGGCGTACCTGGTGCGTTAGTGTTCCGCGGACCACGGCGGACCTCGGCCGCCGGGGTGTTGGCGTCGCCTCTTTGCGGTGGTGGAACCGCCACGCGCCTCCCACCGCCGTGTCCTGTGCAGCCGACCTTCGGGTGGCACGCCTCTACGCCACCGGCTTCGGCTCCCCCATGCGCCGGCCGCACACCTTGGCGAGGACCCGCAGCTCGTCCATGAGCTTGGCGAACTTCTCCGGCTTGAGGGACTGGGGACCGTCGGAGAGGGCGTGCTCGGGGTCATTGTGCACCTCGATCATCAGCCCGTCGGCGCCGACCGCCACCGCCGCCTTCGCCATCGGCGCCACGTACTGCCAGTAGCCGGTGCCGTGGGAGGGGTCGATCACCACCGGCAGGTGGGTGCGCTCCTTCAGTACCGGTACGGCCGACAGATCGAGGGTGTTGCGCGTCGAGGTCTCGAAGGTGCGGATGCCGCGCTCGCACAGGATGATGTCGCGATTGCCCTCGGCGAGGATGTACTCCGCGGACATGAGAAATTCCTTGATCGTGGTCGCCAGCCCGCGCTTCAGGAACACCGGCATGTGGGTCTGGCCCACCTCCTTGAGCAGGGAGAAATTCTGCACATTGCGGGTGCCGATCTGGAGGATGTCGGTGTAGCGCGCCACCAGGTCGATCTCGCGCGGGTTCATCACCTCCGTGACCATCTGCACGCCCACCTCGTCCGCCACTTCACGCATGATCCGGAGCCCCTCCTCCGCCAGCCCCTGGAAGCTGTACGGCGAGGTGCGCGGCTTGAAGGCGCCGCCGCGCAGGACCTGGGCACCGGCCGCCTTGACGGCCCGGGCGACCTCCGTCATCTGCGGCCGGGACTCCACCGAGCACGGGCCGGCGAAGACCACGATCTCCTCGCCACCGACCACCACGTCGTGGACTTGCACCTGGGTGGGCTCGGGTTTCACCTCCCGGCTTGCCAGCTTGTACGGCTGGAGGATCGGCATCACCTGGTCGACGCCGGGCAGGACCTCCAGGTCCTGGAGGACCATCTTGTGGCGCTGATCGCCGATGGCGCCGATGACGTTGCGCTCCACGCCACGCATCAGGTGCGGCGTGTAGCCACGCTCCTCGATCTGGTTGAGGACGTGCTGGAGCTGTTCTTCCGTGGCGTCGGCGCGCATCACGATGATCATTGCCGGATTCCTTGCGAAGGGTTCCAATGCGCCAGCGGGAGCGGGCCGGCCGGGTAGCAGCTTATGCAACGGCGAGATCAATCAATACCAGACCTTTTCGCCGATGTCGGCGATGAAGGAGAGGCGCCCGCGTCGCCGGCGGCGGTGGCGCGGGTGGTCATCCCCGCCACGGTCGACCGTCCCTTCGACTACGCGGTTCCGGCGGCACTCGACGGCGCGCTGCGTCCCGGCCGGCGGGTGGTGGTGCCGTTCGGCCGGCGTACCGTGACCGGCTTCGTCCTCGACCTGCAGGAGACGAGCGATGTCGCGCCCGGCCGCCTGCGAGAGATCCTATCCCTGGCACCGGAGCCGGCACTCATGCCGCCGGCGGTGCTGGAGCTGTGCCTGTGGGCCGCACGCTACTACCAGGTGCCGATCGCCGAGGTTCTGAAGGCGGCGTTGCCGCCGGCGACGGCCGGGGAGGGTGACGGCGTGCCGACCCGCCAGTGGGTCGTGCCCGACGCCGACGCGGTCGTCCCGGAGGACCTCACCGGGCGGCGGCAGGAGCTGTGGCAGGCCCTGTGCGACCTCGGTCCGGTGCCGGTCGCGGAGGCGGTGATCGCCCTTGCCACCACCCGGCCGACGCTCCTCGCCCTCGCCGCCGCCGGGCTGGTGCGCCTGGAAGGACGGCCCCATATCGTCGGCCTGGAGACTGCCGGGGTGGGGGAGGGCCGCGTCCATACGTTGACGCGCGAGCAGGAGGCCGCCTTCGCGGCCCTGCGTACCGCCCTGGGTGCCCCGCACCCGCGGCCCCACCTCCTCCACGGGGTCACCGGCAGCGGCAAGACCGAGGTCTACCTGCGCCTGGCCGAGGAGGTGATCGCGGCCGGGCGCCAGATACTGGTGCTGGTGCCGGAGATCGGCCTCACCCCCCAGGTCGCCGGGCAGTTCCTCGCCCGTTTCGGGGCGCGGGTAGCGGTGCAGCACAGCGGCCTGTCGGCGGGCCAGCGACGCGCCCAGTGGCAGCAGATCGCCGAGGGGAGGGTGGCGGTGGTGGTCGGCACCCGCTCGGCGGTCTTCGCGCCGTTGCCGGAGCTGGGGCTGATCGTGGTCGACGAGGAGCACGACACCGCCTACAAGCAGGAGGAGAGCCCACGCTACAACGGCCGCGACCTCGCCCTGGCCCGCGGCCAGCGATGCGGGGCGCTGGTGGTGCTAGGCAGCGCGACCCCCTCGTTCGAGGCCCTGCACGGTGCCGCCACCGGCCGTTACCAGCGGCTCGGCATGAGGGGCCGCGCCACCGGCCGCGACC
>JASFUG010000220.1:0-5623 GCA_050050395.1 Nitrospirota bacterium | reverse complement strand
GGACGCTGCGCGGATGGATATGGACGCGTAGCTCGTCGCGGTCCGCCCGATCCATCACCCGCTGGGTGCTGCGGTACAGATGGAGAAGCGCCTCGGCCTCTTCTTTCGCCATCTCCCGCACGCTGCGCCGCACGCCGAGGTCGAGATCCCGGAGCAACCCCTTGATCACCGGCATCATGTCCCGGACGCCGTTGTAGTTCGGCTTCCAGGCGGTGCCGAGCCCCTCGACGACGGCGGCGGTCTTGAAGAAGTAGACCAGCTCCGACGGGATCTGGAAGGGGAAGTCGTAGAAGCTGCTGAGGATCTCGTTGGCGATGTCCTGAACCCGCTTGGAGGAGAGGTCCTCGCGGTTCATGACCGCGTACATGCGCCGGGCCGCACGCTGGAGGAGGGCGGTGTTGGCCTCATCGCGGATGATCCCCAGGCGGTGATACGTGGCGACCAGGGTGTCGAAGTCCTGGCGGATCGCCGCGAGGATCACCAGGATGATGTCCCGGCGGAGCTCCTCGCGGATCTCCACCACCAGGCCGAAGTCCAGCAGGACGATCCGTCCCGCCGGGTCGACGAGGATGTTTCCCGGGTGGGGATCGGCGTGGAACACGCCGTGGACCATCACCTGCTCCACATACAGCTTGATGACCTTCGTCAGCAGGGCGTGGATGTCGTGGCCCTGGGCCTCGAGATCCGCGACCCGGGTGATGGAGATTCCCGGGCAGAAGTGGAGCACCAGGATACGGGCGGTGGTCACCTCGGCGACCACCTGTGGGATGACCACGTCGTCGCGATTGGCGAACATGGACTGGAAACGGGCGATGTTCTCCGCCTCGTGCTCCATGTCCATCTCCTCGAAGATGGTCTGGGAGAACTCCCCGACCACCGTCTGGAGCGACTCCAGGTGGGGGTGCCAGACGAGATGCTCCAGGATCCGGAAGAGGCGCCGGAGGATGGCGAGGTCCTGCTCCACCATGCGGCGGATACCGGGACGTAGCACCTTCACGATGACATCCTCGCCCCGGTAGCGAGCCCGGTGTACCTGGGCGACGGAGGCGGCCGCGAGGGGCTGCCAGTCGAAGGAGTCGAAGACCTCCTCCGGGGCACGACCGTAGGCATCGGCGAGGCTTGATGC
Organism: Nitrospirota bacterium; assembly: GCA_050050395.1. Taxonomy (GTDB): domain Bacteria; phylum CG2-30-53-67; class CG2-30-53-67; order CG2-30-70-394; family CG2-30-70-394; genus DASWHD01. Next base: position 4,497 of record JASFUG010000220.1, on the reverse strand, counting down.
GATCGCCTCGCGGCGCTCCGGTGGGACCTCGTCGTGGAGGGTGGCGAGGGCCGCGAGATAGACGGCGGGCACCAGGTCGGCACGCGTCGCGATCACCTGGGTGAGCTTGATGAAGGTCGGCCCGAGGTGGGCGATGGCCCGCGTGAGCCGAATGGCCCGGCGTCGGTGGGCCTCCTCCGGAAGGCGTCGAGGCGGGCCGAGGAGGATGAAGGTGTGCAGGTCGCGGGCGATCGCCCACAAAAAGGGGGCGGCGGTCACCAGAATGCGCAACGCGCGGGCGGCGGTGGCGATGCGACTGTGGCGGTGGACCGGCATGAGGGGAATGTGGGTGTAGCATCGCCGGCCGACAGCGGAGTTGTGGCCGGGGAGATCGGAGTCGGGGGAGCCGTGGTTTGCGTCGTTCGGCGGTACGCCTTTCCTACCATCGTGCCGGGTGATCAGCCCAGTGGGAAGTGATCCATGCCTTCACATCCCCGCCACCCATGGCCGTCCGCGATACCGTCTCGGCCGGTGCAGGTCGGTCAGCCAGACCCGTCGGATAGAAAGATGACCCAGCCAAAGGTATATTTCCTCCTGCACGCGGCAGGCCCGGCTGCAAGGCAGTTTATGGAGAAATGATGGGTTTCTTGTTGAATGCGGGTGAGGCGATCGGGCGGGTCGACACGTGATGCACCCTACAGGAGAGATGTCATGCAACCATTCGCCGTGACCGTCGCCGCTACCCTGTGCCTGCTGTGGGCGCACGGGGGCACCATGGCGAGCGCCGCGGACCTGAGCGCGGTACCGGTCGGAGAGGTGGTCGGGGTGACGGGCAAGGTGACGGCGCAACGCCCCGGCGAGGGGCCGCGGCCACTGGAGTGCGGTGCGCCGGTATTTGAGGGCGACTTGCTCGCCACCGGGGCGCAGGCCGCGGTCGGGATCCTGGCCGACGATCTCTATCTCCAGGCGGGCGAAGACACCGCCCTGGAGATCGGTCGCACCCGTGGCCGGGTGGTGGCGATGGACCTGCGGGCCGGCCAGATCCGGGTGATCGATCCCCGCGACGACGGCAATCCGGCGACCCTCGCCGTCGCCGGCACCGAAACCCGCCTCACCGGCGGCGACACGGAGGCGTATGTGCTCAGGGAGAAGGTCAGTACCTACGGCATGGTGTGTGACTGGGACTCGCCGTTCGAGGTACGCCGCGGCGGCGAGCGGCGGCGCGCGGAGCCCGGTGAATGCGTCATCGCCAAGCCGCGCGACCCGCTGTACACCTCGTCGGCCCATCCACAACGCATGGCCCTCGCCGCCAGTGAGGCGTGTCAGCCGACGATGGAGGCGCCGATCATGGCGGCACTGACGCCCGCCGTCGGCCCGACAGGCGTCGTGCGCACGGCAGGCTTCCCGGCCCCCTTTGCCGTCGCCGAGCTGTTACGCAGCCCATGTGACGTACCGGGCGCGGACTGCGGGGGGGCAGGGATCATCGGCTCCGACTTCCCGCCGGCGGAGGTGCCGGTGGTGGTCGACCCACCACCGGACGTCGACTTCTGTGCTCCCGGAGTTCCCGGCTGTTGAGCCGTCGCGGTGCGGCCTCGGCCGCCGGGAGGCCGAGGGTTGCACAGGCGAACGCGCCTGAGGGGCACCGAGGGCTTTCGGAGTCTCCGGATTTTCGTGTCTCCTCAGGTGGATCAATGGCACCGTTTCCTGCGCCGCGCGGGTGGCCTTTCTACAGATCGCGATAGCGAGACTGGTTTGGAGCCATGTCACGACAAGAGCCATCGATGGCATCCACGTCCGCGATTGACCCCGACGGTGACCGGCACCGGCTCGCCGCTGGGCGCGTGCTCGTCGTGGGGATCGGTGGACTCGGTTGCCCCGCGGCCCTTGCCCTGGCGGACGCGGGGGTAGGGACCCTCGGCCTCGTTGACGGCGACCGGGTGGACCTCTCCAATCTGCAGCGCCAGATCCTGCACCGCGTCGCCACCCTCGGGATGCCGAAGGCGGTTTCCGCCGCCGCGATCCTCCGCGACCGCCGCCCGGAGGTGGCGGTCGAGACGTTCGATGGGCGCTGGCCCGCAGAGACGCCCGCCGGCCTGCTTGGCAGGTTCGATGTGGTGGTGGACGGGAGCGATCGGGCGGCCACCAAGCTCGCCCTCAACGATGCGTGCGTGGCGGCGGGCGTGCCGTACGTCTACGCCGGCGCCGTGGGCTGGGATGGCCAGTGGATGGCCGTGGTTCCGGGACGCAGCGCCTGCCTGCGCTGCCTGTTCGGCGACAGCGATGGAGGCGACGAGCCGACCTGCGGCGAGATCGGCGTCCTCGCGCCGGTGGTGGGACTGATCGGGTTCCAGCAGGCCATGGAGGCAATCAAGCTGATCACCGGTAGAGGTGTGGCGTCGACCGACCGCCTCACCACCTATGACGGGCTGCGGCAGCGCTTCTACACCGTGCGCGTCGATCGCAACCCGCGCTGCCCGACCTGTGGGGAACAGGGGTAGGGCGGGCTCTGCCCGCCGCGCCGGGCGAAGCCCGGCATTATATGGAGGAGGGCGCCACGCGCCCCCTCGCCACCCGGCGCATGCCCGGGTGGCTTCACCCCCCTAAGGATGGAGCGCCCCCCTTGTAGGGTGCTGCCGAGCAACGCGAGGCGCACCGCGCCCCAACCCGCCGCGCTGCCTCGGACTGCCCGACCTGTGGGGAACAGAGGTAGGGCGGGCTCTGCCCGCCGCGCCGGGCGAAGCCCGGCCTACGTCGGTTAAGGGTAAAAACCGCCTTCCGGCCGGGTGGTTTTGCTGCTGGGGAGGCATCTGCCACAATGGTCCCGGCGTGCTCGCTGCCTGCTACTTATTATCTACCCAACAAATGATCAGCCTCGGCATCACTTTCGGGGACCTGGACGCGGCCGACACACGCCAGTGGGTGGACCTCCTCGAAGGACGGTTCAAGCTCGCCTGCAAGGTGATCCCCGGCCGCTCGGATGGGGCCGTGCAGGTCACGGGCGAGGCCGAGGCGATCGAGGCGGCGTTCAGCCACCTGCGTGGCGCCGGCGTCGCGGCCGAGCCACTCGAGCTGTAAAGGCCGGGCGGCACCGGAGCCACCCGCGCTCCGGCGTCAGCTGTTGCCGCGTCGATCGTCCAACAAGGCGAGGATCGCCTCGCCGTAGCGGCGGACCTGCCAGCGGCGCATGCCGTCGATCGCGGCGAGCCCTTCCACGCTGCGCGGCGGGGACTGGACGAGGCGTCGCAGCAGGTCGTTGTTCGCCACCAGCCCCGGCTCGATCTCCTCGCGCCGGCTGGTGTCGTTACGCCACTCCTTGAGGCGGATGAGCTGCCGCTCCTGGGTTCGTGAGAGGCGGCCGTTGCCGTTCATGGCGCGCGGTCGGTCCACGGGGGTGTCGTCCCCCTGGCCACGGCGAATCGCTTCCAGCACCTGCTTGGCGTAGCGACCGGCCGCCGGCGAACGGGCCCGGAGGGTATGCTTCAGGGCAGCGAGGTCCGCCGGCTGGTCGCACGCCAACAGCAACAGATCCTGGTTGCTGATCACCTTGAACACGGGCCGATCGAGGTCTTCCGCGAGGCCCTCGCGCAGCCGCCACAGGGCGAGCAGCACGCGCAGCTCATCGTCGTCGAGGCGCGAGCTTCCCTTCATACGCCGCATGCGATGCTCGTCCGGTAGCGGCGGGGCGGGCTCGAGCTCTTCCAGGCGTTCCATCTCCTCACCGAGCTGATCGAGACGACCGCGCTCCACGACCCGTTCGGTCAATTGTTTGCGCAGTTCTGGGAGATAGTAAGTGTCGAGGATCGCGTAGAGGCGCTGCTCGTCGGTGAGCGGCCGTTTCGCCCAGTCGTGCTTCTGAAAGCGTTTGTCGAGGGTCACGCCGAAGAAGCTCTCCACCAGGTCCGCCAGGCTGTACTTCGGGAGGCCGGCGATCTGGGCCGCGATCATGGTGTCGAAGAGGTTGTGGAACACGAAGCCGTAGTCGCGCTTCAGGCATAAGACGTCGTAGTTGGCACCGTGCAGGATCTTGACGATCCGCCGGTCCGCCAGGGGTGCGCCGAGGGCGGAGAGGTCCTTGATCGCCAGCGGATCGACGATCGCGTGCTCCACCGCACCCTTCGAATAACACGCCGTGAGCTGGATCAGGCAGACCTGCTCGCGATAGCTGTGCAGCGAGTTGGACTCGGTATCGATGGCCAGCTCGCGACAGCGGGTAAGGCGAGCGGCCAGGGCCTCGAAGGCCGGGGCGTCGGCGATGAGCGGTGTGGTCTCGGGCACTCGGTGACTTTACTCAATGGGACACGGCGACGGTCAACACTATCGGCCGGTCTGTTCCCGTTCTGCAAAGAGCCGGTGGAGCTCGGCGAGGTCGCGTAGGGCGTCGCTGCCGATCGCCTCGTGGTGCTTGCCCAGCAGCCGCATCATCGACAGGAAACCGGCATGACTCCCATCGAACCCGTGCAGGGCGGTGGCCAGCTCTTCGCCGCCACGCCCCGGGATCGATTGGGACAGGGCGGTGAG
>JASFUG010000219.1:0-5628 GCA_050050395.1 Nitrospirota bacterium | reverse complement strand
ACCGCAGGGCGGTCTCCACGGTGAAGATCTGCTCGCGGGTGGTGAACCCGATGCGGGTGATGCGCTCCATCCGCGCGAAGGTCCCGCCCTGGTCGATCCCATAACGCGTACGCAGCAGCTCTATGAACGCCGCCTCCTCGTCCGCCGTGAGCGAGCCCTTCGGCGGTCGCTGGCCTTCAAGGGGCTCGAAGAGCGCCTTCTTGCGCAGGTACTCGAGCCGATCCAGTGAGAGGTCGAGATGGCGGACGCCGAACTCCTTCTGGAACGCGCGCCGCACGATGGCCCGCTGCTCGGCGGCCAGCATCTCCTCCACCTCGTCAGGGGTCAGCTTGTCCACGGTGACGGTGGTGGCGACCGCAGGCACGAAGATCCGCTTCAGTCGCGCCGCCAGCGCCTGATACCACGCGGTGAAGATCGTCTTGCCGACGAACGGCAGGCCGTAGAACCAGCCAAGGGTCTCCACGGTGACATAGGGCGTGACGACATTCTCTTTCAGAGCGTGCCACAGCTCGTGGCCGGTGTGGAGCACCTCGGAGCCGGTCGCATGGCGGGTGAAGAGCCGGCTGTGATAGGTGCGGATCACCTCCCGTACGGTGTTCTTTGCCTTGACGATCACCGGGAACTGGTCGGTCTCGTGATGGCAACCCAGCCCGAGGTAGCGAATGAAGACCGTGAAGAAACCCGCGATGCCGAACGTCTCGTAGTCGCCCACCGCCTCCAGATGGCGCCGGAATGGCTCGGAGCGGACGTCGATGCAGAACGCCGCCTGCGCCTGATGGCGCGACCAGCTCTCCCGGGGGGCGCGGTCGGGCAACGAGTCGTAGTTGGCCTTCACCGTCTGGAGCAACCTCTCGCGATAGGTGGCCTCGAATGCCCTGAGCCACACGGGACCGTGGTCCGTTTCGGGGAACGCGTCCAGCCAGTCCACGAGCCGGCCAAGCTCCATCGGCGCCGTTTCCAACAGCCGCTCGGGCGACACCTGCAATGCGCCCGCCAGCGCCACCAGCCGCCACGCCGCAGCCAGCCGCACGGCGCGTTCGCGGCCCGGCCCGAACTCCGCCGCGTAGCGGTCAACCAGTCGCCGGTAGCGCGTCGCCGCGTCGCGTCCGGTGTAATGGATGCGATCGATCTCCGATGCGTAGGCGGCGGGCAGATGGCCGGCGCCGCGCCGCTCCAGTAAAAGATACCGGTGCGGCTGCGCCGCCATATCGGCGGTGAGCGCGCCAAGATTGCCGTCGACGCCGAGGCTCTCACGACAGGCGGCGTCGACCAGCTCCCGCTCGTACCACAGGCGCACCGCCAGGTACTGGAGGAGGTCGATGGGATGGGCCTTTTGCCATGGGTAGTCGCCGTTGCCCGACCGCCACTTGATGAAGCCGGCCCAGCCGGCCAGGGCGGTCAGGTGACGCGACAGGTAGTCGGGCCACGCCTCCTTGGAAATGGCCAGCCGTTCCAGGCTCTCCAGGAGCGCGTCGTCGGCTCGCTCCGGCAGGGCGGCCAGCTTCTTTCGGCTACCGGAGATGCCGCAGGGGGACCACTCCCTGCCGGCCAACGCCTTCCACGCGCGATAGAACCCCTGTTCGCGGCCGGGCATCGTCCAGCTTGCGTGGTCCTCGTCGAGAAACGCCTCGCACCACCGGATCAGCTCGCGGTTGATCACCTCCGTGAGGTGGGTGCCCAAGGTGCGGTCGCACCAGGCGGCCAGCGTCGATTGCTCGATCGGTGAGGTGGGAGCAACCGGGAGAGGGAGGGGGCATTGCACCCCGGTTCCGCAGTGATCGACCAGTGCCAGGAGCAACGATCGATCCGCACGGCGATTTACCTGCGCTTCCAGGGTGTCGTCGGACGGAGACGTGATGCCGTGGAGCAGGTGCGCGCGCAGTACCTCGGCATGAGTCACGGGCCGCCCGGCAACGGCGACGCTGTCGTCGCGGACGACGGGCGCGAGGGCCGCGTCCATGTGCTCCGGACGGATCCGGCCACTGCGGAGATAGCCTCGGTAGACGTCGTTGGGGAGATAGCCCCGTCCACCCAGGAGCTCCTCGGCACGCCGCACCGCCTCCTCGAAATGGAGGTCCTCCAGCCCGTGCAGCGGGTTGTGGTGGACGAAGGTCGGCATGGGCCAGTAGGTCGCGACGATCTCGCCGGCGATCAGGACCAGCCCACGCAGATGCATGCGCTGCGTGTCGATGTAGGGGGCCGCGGTGGTCATGGCGACGTCTGGCTCCACGTCACGGTCAGGGGGGTGTTGCCGGCAACGGCGGCTCCTGTGTCACGGATCTCGCCGGTGCCGCGTGCACCGACCAGCAGCAGCGCGGCGAGGACGACGACCACCGCGGTCGCCTCATGGCCGCGTAAATCCTGGTAGGGAATGTCCTTGCGCGGCGGCCCGAAGAGCAGCCGCTTGAGCAGGCCGAACAGGTACCAGGACGCCCCGAACCAGGCGCCGAAGACGATGGCGAGCTCCCACGCCGAGGCCCGCGCCGACGCTTCCAGCACCATTCCGATAAATCCGACGAACAGGCCAAAGGGAGGCAGGCCCACGGCCGCCATCACGAGCAGCGCAAAGAGTGCGGCGAACCGCGGCATGGTCTGCGCCAGCCCGCCGATCCGGTCCATGTCGAGATTGCCATAGCGTACCTGCACGGCGTACCAGGCAAGCAGCAGCCCGGCGGTGACCAGGATCGCCGCCCGGCCGTAGAGCCCCCCCTGAAGGCTGTAACCACCGGCGCCGGCCATGTGCCACCAGAGCACCGAGTGGAAGACCAGGCCGGCATACGCCACCAGCCGCCGCACCCGGAACTGCACCAGCGCCTTGAAGGATCCGAAGACCATGCCATAGAGGGCGAGGATACGGATGCCATGCATCAGCTCCGCCGGCAAATGGGGCAGTAGGGAAGCCCCTACGTAGAGCCCCGCGGCGGGCAGCAGAAAAGCCAGCACGATCGGCAGGAAGGCACTGACCGAGCCGGAGGGACGGGTCAGGGCGGCGACGTAGAGGCCGTGGAACGGGAAGAGCGGCAGGGCGACCACCGCCAGCACGAGCATCGCCAGGTCCCCGCCCGGAAGGGCCGTCGCCCGATAGGCCGCCGGCAGGAGCGCCGTGAGCGACAATACCGCCCAGGCGAGGAAGTACCAGCGGCTCTGATCGAGGCGGCGCCCGACGCCCATCATGCGCCGATGAAGTCGCAGGGCGAGGGCGTCCAGGTAGAGGCGATTCACCAGGAAGAGGTAGAGCTGTAGCTGGAGCCGCCTGATCACGTCCGCGAGCCGGCCGGGAATCCACAGCGTCCGGCCATGATCCCGCGCGTAGATCATGGTCCAGCCGATGATGATCAACAGGACGGTGAGCCCGACGATGGTGTCGAACAACCAGGCCGGTAGCGCGGCGGCCGCGAAATAGAAGGCGACCTCGCCGGGGGCGGGATAGAGGAAATAGGTGAAGGCCTCCGCGGCGAGGAGATAGGTCGAGACCACCACCAGCAGGGTCAGGAGCATCAGCGCCGCGACCCGGCGCGACGCCACCGCCTTGAGGCGGTAGAGCGTCAGGATGGCCTGGGAGGAGGTCACCCAGCTGAAGAACAGGAAGATCTCGATGCCCTGGGAGTCACGGAACGGGAGGCTCAGGACGCCGTGCGCGGCCAACATGATGACCAGGGGCAAGATCAAGGTGGTGACGAAGCCGGTCGCCCAGGTGAGGAGGGAGAACTCCGCCGGCTGCTCCGCCACGATCACGGCGGCCTCGTGCGTCGGTAGTCGTGGCTCCTGGCGGGCCGCGTGGATCACGTTGCCGCAGTTGAGAAAGATCGTCGCCTTGAAGATGCCGTGGGCGATGAGATGAAACACCGCCAGGGCAAAGGCACCAAGGCCGCACTCCATGATCATGTAGCCCATCTGGCCGACGGTGGAGTAGCCCAGGGTCTTCTTGATGTCGTTCTGGGTGAGCATCATGCTCGCGCCCAGGAATGTGGTCAGCGTACCGATCAGGAAGACCACGTGCAGCGTGGCCGGCGCTGCGCCGTAGAGGGGCGCGAGCCGGTTCAGGAGAAAACCGGCGGCATTGATGATGCCGGCGTGGAGCAGGGCGGTGGTGGTGGTCGGCGCGTAGAGCGAATCCGGCAGCCACATGTGCAGCGGAAACTGGGCTGACTTGCTCATCGCCCCGATGAAGATCAGTAGCGTGACCGCGGTGGTACCCCGCATCGTCGGGCCACCCGGCCATAAGGAGACGACCGCCTGACTGTGTGCGGCGTGGGCGAAGAGCGGCTGCAAATCCAGGGTGCCGTAGAGCGCGTACGCGAGAACGATGCCGGCGAGGAAGGCGACGTCGCCAAGGCGCAGCATCGTGAAGGTGCGGAAGATGCTCGCGGCGGTAGGCGCGTGGCCGTGGTTATAGGCGAGCAGACTGAGCAGCCAGCTCAGCAGCTGCCAGAACACGACCAGCATCGCCAGGTTGGCGCTCGACACCATGCACAGCAGGCTCGCGACCGTCACGGCCAGCAGGGTGTGGTAGCGGGCGCGGCGCCGCTCCTGTTGCATGTAGCGCAGGGCGTAGCGGTAGACGAGGGTGCCGACGGCCGAGATCAACACCATCATCACCGCCGCCAGCCGGTCGAACTCGAAGGCGATGGTGAGAGGTCCGCGCCACGTGGACGGGAAGAGGGTGACGTTGATCGTCGGATGCCCCGGCGCGGCGACCTCGCGCAGCACCACGACGGAGAGAACGAAAGCCACCACGTGGGCCAGCAGGCCGAGCCGATAGGCCGTCTCGCCGCGGCGCGCGAGCGGCATGGTGGTCAGCAGCGCAGCCAGTAACGGCGCCAGGGGGATCAGTAGCGGGTAGTAGTGGTCCATCGTCGTTCCCGGCGAGTCGCCGCTCCGTACCGCTAACAAAAAAGGCCGGCTCGGACGATCCGGAGTCGGCGTACAATCCCCCACCTCTGTGGCCAGATGGGGCGGCGGATGGTCCGCGGGATGGCCGGAATAATCAAACCGGCCACCGGCTCACTCCCACGAGGTCCTGACGCTTTAGCTGACTGTTTTGATGGCACCCGTCTCGCCGTTGATGTTCCTAAAGCGGTGCGCTGGGGCCGCCTGTCATGGGTCTCGACCGGCGGTCGCCGCCGTTGCGGGTTGGGCCGACTAGGTGGACGTGACGCGGCTCATGGACCTGCCGGTGATCAGCCTGCGGTCGAAATAATAGGGAGGAAGAGCGAGAGCGTCCGCCGATCGGACAGCCGTGCCGCGCACCCGAAGGACCGTCCGCCGGGTCGTAGGTCACAGCTCCGCCCGGCTTGACCGATCTCTCCCGCCCCGTTATACGGTCCCTGCCCGTGGGACGGCGGTGTGGTCGCCAGATGAGGAGCATGGCCTTCAGCGTGGCTGAACGGGAGGTTCCCGATGCGGAGGATATGATGGTTCCGAGACCCCGCTTCGGTGGCGCGCCTACCGCACGTCGCCTTCGCTCAGGGAGGCCCCGGACTGCGGAGGTTCTCGTAGAGTTCCCACGTGGCTCCCTTGCCCGCGCTGTGGCCGCCATCGGGCACGAGGTCTTCCCACCTCGATCGATCTCTTCCGGGAGAGAGAACGACCAGTGGGCCGCGCCACGGGTGATGTGCGGGGCGGGCG
>JASFUG010000218.1:0-5632 GCA_050050395.1 Nitrospirota bacterium | reverse complement strand
TGGCCGCTACCCGCCGTTGCCCAGATCCAGCAGGCGGTGGATCACCTCGCCGATCTTCACGCCGGGCGTGGAGGCACCGGCGGTGAGGCCGATGGTGACCGGCGCAACAGGAAGCCACTGGCCGTCCGCCACGGCCGGTGCCGCGCCCGGCACTTTGTGGCGGATGCGATCGCGCGCGAGCAGGTCGGCGGCGTCCTCGATGTGGTACGCCGGGCAGTGATCACCTGCGATCTCCACCAGGTGCGAGGTGTTCGAGCTGTTGAAGCCGCCGACCACCACCATCAGGTCGGGCGGCGTCTCCATGAGCTCCTTGACCGCCTGTTGTCGGTCCTCGGTGGCGCCGCAGATGGTGTCGAAGGCGCGGAAGCGGTCCATGTGCTCGTCGCCATAACGATCCGTCATCGCCGCTTGCAGGCAACGTCCGATTTCCAGGGACTGGCTGGCGAGCATGGTGGTCTGGTTGGCCAGGCCGATCCGCTCCAGGTGGCGACCAGGATCGAATCCGGGGGAGGAGGCGTGGCCGAGGCGGTCCAGGAGCTCGGCGGCACCGAGGGTTCCTCGGATGCAGGCCGCAACGATCTCGGCCTCTGACAGGTCCCGTACCACCAGGTAGTGCCCCTTTCCTTCGTGAAGGGCGCGGGACGCAGTGGCCCGCGTCTCCTCATGGTCGATCTTGCCATGGATGACCGTGGTGAAACCGTCGCGGGCGTTGCGTTCCACGTTGCGCCACACGTTGATGACGGAGGTGCAGGTCGTGTCGACCAGCAGACAGCCCTGCCGCCGGAGCTGTTCCAGCACCTCCTCCGTCACCCCGAAGGCCGGGATGATCACCACGTCGTCCGGCGTGAGCTGGTCGAAATCGCCGTCGAGGAAGGCGATGTCCTGCTCCTCCAGGCGGCGGTTGACGTGCGGGTTGTGGATGATCTGGGCGGTGAGGAAGAGGCGGCGACCGGGAAAACGGGCCCGGGTCTCGTACGCCAGGTCCACGGCGCGATCGACGCCGTAACAGAAGCCCAGCTCCTTGGCGAGACGGATGGTCACGCCACCCTCGGCGTAGACGTCGCCGCTGGCACGCACACGCTCCAGCATGGCAGAGCCGTACTCCTCGTCCACCAGCGGGGCGATCTGACCACGCAGCCCGAAGCCGCGGCGCACGAACAGGGGATCTGCCATGAAGAAAGGTTACTCGCAGTTCGCGTTGCTATTCACCACAGAGACACCGAGAACCGTACGAGAACGCATCGACTCCGTGACGATCCACGCAAACGGCCCGGCACCATGAGGCACGGGCCACGTCTTTGGAACACGAGAGCACGAAAGGGGGAAGACACGAAAGACAGGTCATTGAAATCTTCCGTGCATTCAGATTTTCGTGCTCTCGTGTTCCCCTTCTCTGGAGCACCTGGACGCAGCGGTCCTCTCGGCGATCGCTATTTTCGCTGACCCCTCCGTGTCCTCTGTGTCTCCGCGGTGAACCGTTCACGTTGGTACGGCGGCGTGGTGTTCAGATCGTGATGCGCAGGCCGTCCTCGGCCAGCTCCACCGGCCCCGGGTAGTGGGTACGCAGGGGCGTCAGCAGGTCCGCCGTGTCGCACGGCGGATAGAAGTGGGTGAGGAGGAGACGCCGGCAGCCGCTGGCCGCGGCGATGCGCCCGACCTCGGACGGGACCAGGTGGCCCACGACCTTCTCTCCCTCCGGGTTGGCGCACTCGCAGATCAGGAGATCGGCGTCCCGTGCCAGGGCGACCAGCTCGTCGCTGACGTCGGTGTCGCCGGAGAAGACCAGGCTACGGCCGCTGGAGTGCTCCTCCACCCGGAAGGCGATGGAGGTCGGAATATGGTTCATCGGCCGCGTGCGTAGGGTAAATCCCTCCCCTCGCCACTCATCCTCCCCGTGGGTGGAGAGCTCGTTTACCTTCAGGGCGAAACGGTCCGGCACGAGCCAGTGGCCGTACACCGCCTGCTGGGCGGAGAGAAACCCGGCGAATCCCTCGCCGCCGAGCACGTGCAGCGGCCGGTCCCGTGCCGGATCCTGACCATAGCGGCTGGCGAACAGGAACGGCACCACGTCGCACACGTGGTCCGGGTGGATGTGCGTGTAGCACAGCAGGTCGATGTCGTTCGGCTGGATGCTGAAGGCCGCCAGCTGGCGCAGGGTGCCGGGGCCGGTGTCGATCTGCAGCCGGCTATTCGCCACGGCGATCGAGTATCCGGCAGCGCAACGCCGCACCGACGGCACGGCGGTGCCGGAGCCGGTCACCAGGAGTTCCATGGATTGGAACCAGGGGTTGGGGACTAGGGGTTAGAGGCTAGGGAAGGTGCCGGGCCTGCGGCCCGGCGAGATTTCTTTCTGACGTAACCGATCACAATATGGTGGCCGCGCGAGCGGCCATCCACCCCGAGCCTCTAGGCCCTAATCCCTAGCCCCTCCTAATCGAAATCGATCGGCCGGCGGCCAGAGAACCCCTCGTGGAAGTCATGGTAGTAGTCGATGTCCTCTTCTCCCAGGCGCCAGCACAGCCAGACCGGCCTGCCGTCGACCACGGAGAAGTAATCCACCAGGCCCTCCTCGGGCCCCTTGATCACGCAGCCGATTTCCTGCAATGCCTGGGCGCGTTGTTGGATGCGCTCCTGGAGCCGGGACAGGGCAGGGAGGTGCTGGGCGATCTCGGCCTGGCGATCCGCCGGGAGCTCCTCGAACTGGCGTCCGCCGAGCTGGGAGTGAATCTCGCGCTGGAGCAGCTCGTGGGTCTCCCACGCCTCACGCATGTCCTCGACGAGCTGGCGCACCTGCGGCAGGCTAGCCCGCGCCTCCTCCAGGGTGAATTCCTTGAATACAGCCACTGCTTTTTCCCTTATCCACGTAGTGCTCGAATCGTAGCGGCGTAGTCCTCGGAACCGAAGATCGCGGATCCCGCCACCACGATGTCCACCCCGGCGTCGATCACCGGGCGGCAGTTGGACGGCTTGATCCCGCCATCGATCTCGATGCGCACGTCCAGCTTACGGTCATCGATCATCTTGCGCAGGCGCGCCACCTTGGCGGTCGACGACTCGATGTACGACTGTCCCCCGAATCCGGGGTTCACCGACATCAGCAGCACCATCTCCACCTCGTCCAGGATGTTGGCGAGGCTGCACAGGGGGGTGGCGGGGTTGAGCACCACCCCGGGCCGGGCACCATGCTCGCGGATCAGGGCGACGGTACGGTGGAGGTGGCGGCACGCCTCCACGTGCACCGTGATGAAGTCGCTGCCGGCGGCGGCGAATTGCGGGATGTAGTCATCCGCGTCCTCAATCATCAGGTGGGTGTCGATCGCCAGGCGGGTGTGGGGCCGGACGGCCTCGACCACCAGCGGTCCGATGGTGATGTTGGGGACGAAGTGGCCGTCCATCACGTCCACGTGGAGGAGGTCTGCGCCGGCGGCCTCCACGGCGCGCACCTCGTCGGCGAGACGGGCGAAATCGGCGGAGAGGATCGAGGGGGCGATCTGGACCACGGGCCTGGGCCTTGCTGGGGTATCGCCATCAGATTGCATCAAAGGCCTGCGATTCTAAAGGCCGCCGGCAAACTACTCCCGGCGGATCCGGGCGGCGAAGAATCCGTCCACCGGCAGGACGTGAGGCTCGGTGCGGTAGAGGCCCGGCACTAATGTGCTGATCCCCGGAGGCAGGTCAGCGTCGGTTGCTACCAGCCGGTAGCCGTCCGTGCGGGAGAGAAATCGCTCGATCACCGCCTTGCCCTCCTCCGGCTCGGTGGAGCAGGTCGCGTAGATGACGGTGCCCCCCGGGCGCACCAGCGGCGCGAGCTGGCCGAGGAGGGCGAGCTGGGTCTCCGCCGCCCGGCTCACGTCGGCGGCGGTGCGGCGCCAGCGGATCTCGGGGTGCCGGCGCAGCACCCCGAGGCCGGTACACGGCGCGTCGAGGAGGATGCGGTCGAAGGGCATGGGGTCGCGAAATTTGCCGGCGTCCGTCTCTACTACGGTCACACAGCTTGCGCCGAGGCGGTCGAGGTTCGCCCGCAGGCGTCGGGACCGGCCCGCGTCCTTCTCCAGCGCCACCACCTCGCCCCGGTTCCCGAGCCGCGCCGCGATGTGGCTGCACTTCCCGCCGGGGGCGGCGCAGGCGTCGAGGATACGCTCCCCGGGCTGCGGGTCGAGGAGCTCCGTGACCGACTGGGAGGCCGGGTCCTGGACGTAGAACCAGCCCTCGGCGTAGCCGGGCAGGGTGCGCGGCGCCGGCGCATCGGGGAGGACGATGCACTCGCGCCCCAGCGGGCCCGGAGCCGCCGCCACCCCGGCCGAGGCGAGGGCGGAAGAGAGTGCCGACACGGTGGTACGGAGAGTGTTGGCGCGCAGGCTCAGACCGGGCGGCTCGGTATTGAGCGCGGCCAGCCGTTCCTCCGCCTCGGTCTCGCCGTGGCGGGCCACGAACCGCTCCACCAGCCACTCGGGCATGCCGGTACGCACGGCGATGCCCGGGATCCCGGAGAGTTCAGGAGTCGCCGGCCGCTCCCGTGCCAGGCGGCGCAGGACGCCGTTGACGAAGCCGGCTGCGCCGGCGAGGCGCACGGCGCGGCACAGCTCGACGCTCTGATCGACGGCGGCCCGGTCCGGCACCCGGTCGAGGAACAGGATCTGGTAGGCGCCGAGGCGCAGGACGTTACGCACCTCCTCCTGGACGTCTCGCCAGGGCCGGGCGATGCATCCCGCCAGGGCGAGGTCGAGGCGCGGCCGCTGGCGGCACACCCCGAGGTAGAGGACCTGGAGCAGCCGTCGATCGGCCGGGGCGAGCCGCGCCCGGTCCAGCACCTCGGCCAGCGGCGGTGGGTCCGAGTCCGTATCACGGGCCAGGCGGGCCAGGAGCCGGTACGCCTCCAGTCGGGCCGGGTTCACGGGCATGGGCAATGTCACCAGGTAAAAGGGGCGTGCTTTATAGGGGTTATAACCACGAAGGGCACGAAGGAGCATGCGGCCTGAACGCCCGCGGCAAAGAGGGTGGGGACGCCACCCAACGGGTCGGGGCACGGCATGCCGTGCTCCGGCGGTGGGACGGTAGGCCGGTGGGCAACGCGATTTGTAGGCCGGGCTTCGCCCGGCACGGCGAGCAGGCGCGGACCCGCTACCCGAGCTGCGTTCCGACGGGGAGGGGGTGGCCGGCGAGGAATCCGGCGACGGGGAGGGGTCGCTTGCCTTCGAGCTGCACCTCGGTGAGGGCGAGGCAGCCGTCTGCGGTGGCCACGAGCAGGGCGTCGTGGGTCACCGCCTCCACATGGCCCGGCGCCTGGGCGGGCACCGTGTCGACCGGGTGGGCGCCCCGCACGTTTAGGCGTCGTCCCTCCAGAAAGGTAAACGCGCCGGGCCACGGGGTGAAGCCGCGGATCCTGCGGTCGAGGACCACCGCAGGCTGCGACCAGTCGAGGAGGCCGTCGCCGCGGGTCAGCTTGGGGATATAGCTTGAGGCCTCGTCGTCCTGCGGGCTTGCGGTGAGGCTCCCCGCCTCCAGCCGTAGCAGCGTCTCGACAAGGAGGGGCCCGCCCAGTGCGGCCAGCTTGTCGTGCAAGGTGGCGGCGGTCTCCCGTGGATCGAGGGGGACCGCGCGCTGCAGGAGGATGTCGCCGGTGTCGAGCCCC
>JASFUG010000217.1:0-5692 GCA_050050395.1 Nitrospirota bacterium | reverse complement strand
TCCATCGCGGGCGGCGTCGATCTCCCCCCGGTTCTCGCGCAGCTCCGGTGGGATGAAGGGCAGCCCCACCGCCTGGAACACCGATGCCTCGGTGCTACCGGCGATCAGCCTGTCGCCCTGGAAGACACCGTACTCGTTGATCTTCAGGCCGCGTTGCTGACCGAGGCGACGGATCGCGATGTTGTGGGACTTGGCGCCGGTGAAGTAGTGGAGGGCGGCGCCGAAGCTCTCCTCCTTGACCACCCGCAGATCGACCTGCAGCCCACAGCGTAGGATCACGCTGGCGCGGGTCGTCCCCTGGGAGACGATCTCCCTCACCTCGTCATAGGCGACGAAGTGGGCCATGACGGGGCTTCCGCCTGTCGCGGTCACCAGGATGTCCAGGTCGCCGATCGTCTCGACGCCACGGCGGTAGCTGCCCGCGACGACGACCTGCCGGACGCCGGGCGCCTCTTCCAGGTAGGCGCAGAGGGTCTCCGCGTACGGGGCGGCCACGGCCCGGAGGAAGCGGCGCTCGACCTGGCGGTGGGTTGCGACCGTCTCCAGTATGTGTTGCTCGGTCTTGGCGCCGAAGCCGGGCAGCGCCTGCAGGCGCCCCTCCTTGGCTGCTGCCTCGAGCTGGTCGAGGTTCTGGATGCCGAGCTCCTTGTACAGCGCCTTGACCCGCTTCGGGCCGAGGCGCGGGATCTTCATCAGGTCCTCGAGGGTCGCCGGAACCTGATGGTGGAGCTTGTCCAGGGCGGCGGTGGAGCCGGTCTCCAGGATCTCGTGGATCTTGGCGGCCAGCTCCTTGCCGATGCCTTGGAGCTCCGTGAGATCCCTGCCCTCGGTCACCAGCTCGTCGAGGCCGCGGGCAAGGCTGCGTACGGAACGGGCGGCGTTGCGATAGGCACGCACCCGGAAGGGGTTGGCTCCTTCGATCTCCAGCAGATCCCCGAGCTCATCGAAGATCGCGGCGATCTCTTCGTTATGGACCGGCATGGCCCATCACCCCGCGGTGGTCGTGAGGATGGCTCCCCCTTGCCCCTGGGGGACCGTAAGGCCCCCCTCGACGGGAACAGGACAATCTCGAACAGGAGACAGCGCCATCTAACTAAGTATCGCCTCTTCCACCTTTCGCGTCTTCGTGTGCTCTTCAGGCCACTCGGCTGGCCGCGCCTGACCGTCACGAGTCGCAAGCTCGACCCCTAATGGGTGACCCTGTCCCGCAATCTTTGAGACTGCCGAACTGCCCAATGTCTCAGGGCGCAACGCCTGACTAGCTAGGGCCCTGCGGGCACGAAGCGCGGCGCGCAGCAGGCGACCGGCCGGGTACCGTTGCAGGTGGTCCTAAAGAAGATCCCGGTGGCGCCGCCGTAAACGACGGTTTCATAGCTCGATGATGGGCTGATCATCTGCTCACATCCGGTCCGAAGCGCGGTGAGCAGATCCGTTACCGTATCGCCATTGCCCGAGTACTTCTCCCGCCACAGGAACGGTGACGTCGTCGATGCGGGGTTGGGCATGATCTCGTACTCGCCCAGGACCCAGGAGGTGGGTGACTGGACCGGGGGGGTCGGGTCGCGCGATTCCAGGATCTCTCGCGTGCTACAGATCCGGCTGTCCGGGATCTCGGCTTGGCAGAGCTCGGTCATGCCCCCGATGCCAATGTCGGCCTCGGTCTCGGCGGTCGTGTAGCCCACGAACTGGTGGGAGACATAACCGCGGTCCTGCTCGGTCACGGGAACGGGTGCCTCGTTTACGACGGTGACGTCCACGGGTTCGACCAGAGGTGGCGCCGACTGCGCCAGCGGGACCATGCCAAGAGGACCGAGCAAAAGGCTTGCAACCAAAGATTTCGTGATCTTCATGTCCACAATCTCCATTGTGTGGTGAGGGACTCTTTACGAATGGCTTCTCGAGAAAATTCAGAGAGGTCCTTACAAACCTGACAGGAACTTCCCTTTTCCTAAGTTGGCCCGTACGGCGATTCCGCGCGTGTGCGGCCCTTGGTGGCTAGCACTGTGTGGGATGCCCGCGACTCAACTCTCCGGATCGATGATGATCGCTGAGTTATCGCAAAACGCGCCGGGGATCGGATCCTCCGTGGCCTGCACCTCAAAGTCCTCGAGAATCTCGGGATCGACGATCGCGGACGTACTGCCGTCGGCCGTAACGTTGATCTGCAAGCCGATTTTACAGGCGGTATCCGCGGCGTCCGGCGGATAGAAGGCGAAATTGACCTGCTTCGGAAACAGCTCCGGAAAGACCGGATCGGGCGGATACAAACCGAGATCGATCTGGACCCCGTCGGATTGGACTGGGTCGGCTGGGCTTTGAACCGAGGCGGCGAACATCCGATCTCCAAACAGATTTTTACCGACGGAGTCCAGCGCCATCACCAGCCCCCCATTAATCTTCGTCGTGAAGGGGGTCGAGGTCGCGCCGATGACGATGCCTGCGGTGAACGTCAGCAACAGCACAACGGCCATAAAGCCTGCACGCTTCATTGGTTGGGTCTCCTTTCTTTGGGGGGCCTTCCTGGCTGGATCGCGAATTTCTCTTCCTGGGTGGGCGGCGAGGACCGTTGAGTGCGTGTGAAAGGGGCGCGGTCGGGCAACGACACGGGGCGTCCAGGGCCCCTCCTCCGGACGCCGCCCCCTTTCGGCGCTCGTCCCGCGGGTTTTCTCTCACCCTTCGCAAGCCCCGTGCCAACGAAGAACACCCCGGCGTCCGCGCCACCGGTTCGATCCCCACCTGACATGAAAACAGGAACTTAGTTGATCGACATTGTAGGAAATCCCGCGCGCAACGCCGCGTGGTTGGCTCGCCGCGTCCGGTGACTGTTTAAAGTTGATACGGGCGACTTCTCAATCTGAGACGCATGTCGGTCAAAATTGAGACAAGACCCCGGGGGCGACGAGGTGCTCGGGGAAGCTCGCCGCGGCGACGCTCGTTTGCGCAAAGCCTCCGTCGGAAGGCGCGCTCGTCGTTGAGCAACAGCCCGGCGTCGTACATCCGGCCGGCGAAACGGCCGCAGCTCAGGGAATCGAGCGCCGACGCTGCGGACCGCCGGGTGAGCGCTCCGTTCCGGTGCAACGCCGCTATTCGTACCGCCGACCTGACCGGTGACCGAAAACAGGGGGAAGGCGAGGCCCTCCCCCTGTTCGCGGTCCGACTGCGCGCGCAGTGTCAGGCGTCGATGATGGAATTCAGGGTGGCGCTGGCGCGCATGGCGGCGGCCACCTTGGCCGGGTCGGTGTGGTAGTAGCCGCCCAGGTCCACCGGCTTGCCCTGTACCACGTCCAGCTCCTCGATGATGTTGTCGATGGAGCCGCCGAGCTTCTCGGCGATCGGCGTGAAGTGGGCCTTGAGGTCCGCGTCGTCGTTCTGTGTCGCCAGGGCCTCGGCCCAGTATCGGGCCAGATGGGCGTGGCTCCCCTGGTTGTTGAGCTCACCCAGCTTGCGTCCCGGGGACTGCCGGTTGTCCAGGAGCTTGGCGGTGGCGGCGTCCAGGGCCTTGCCCAGGACCGCCGCCTTGGCGTTGCTGCGGGTCTGGGCGAGGTGCTCCAGGGAAGCGGCCAAGGCGCAGAACTCGCCGAGGGAGTCCCAGCGCAGGTGGCCCTCCTCCACAAACTGCTGCACGTGCTTGGGGGCGGAGCCCCCGGCGCCGGTCTCGAACAGGCCGCCGCCGTTCAGCAGCGGCACGATGGACAGCATCTTGGCGCTGGTGCCCAGCTCGAGGATCGGGAAGAGGTCGGTGAGGTAGTCACGCAGCACGTTGCCGGTGACCGAGATGGTGTCCTCGCCGTTCATCATCCGCTCCAGGGAGTAGGCGGTGGCCTCCACCGGCGACATGATCTTGATGGTGAGGCCGGAGGTGTCGTGCTCGGGGAGGTACTTCTCCACCTTGGCGATGATCTGGGCGTCGTGGGGCCGATCCTTGTCGAGCCAGAAGACCGCATGGGCACCGGTGGCCCGGGCGCGGTTCACGGCCAGCTTCACCCAGTCCTTGATCGGGGCGTCCTTGGCCTGGCAGGACCGCCAGATGTCGCCCTCCTCCACGTCGTGCGAGTGCAGCAGGTCGCCGTTGGCCGCGATCATGCGGATCTTGCCGTCAGCAGGGGCCTGGAAGGTGGTGGGGTGGGAGCCGTACTCCTCGGCCTTCTGCGCCATCAGGCCCACGTTGGGGATGGAGCCCATGGTGGCGGGGTCGAAGGCGCCGTTCTTCTTACAGAACTCGATGGTAGTCTGGTAGACGCCGGCGTAGCTGGAATCGGGGATGACGCACTTGGCGTCCTTGGGGTTGCCGTCCGGGCCCCACCCCTTGCCGCCGCCGCGGATCACCACCGGCATGGAGGCGTCGATGATCACGTCGCTCGGCACGTGCAGGTTGGTGATCCCCTTGTCGGAGTTCACCATGTACAGCTCGGGCCGGCTGGCGTAACACGCCTGGATGTCGGCCTCGATGGCGGCCTTTTCGTCTGCCGGCAGGGTCGCGATCTTGGCGACCACGTCGCCGAAGCCGTTGTTGGTGTTCACCCCCAGCTTGGCGAAGGTGTCGGCGTGCTTCTCGAAGACGGGGGCGAAGAAGACCTCCACCGCCTGGCCGAAGATGATCGGGTCGGAGACCTTCATCATCGTCGCCTTCATGTGCAGGGAGAAGAGCACGTCCCGGGCCTTGGCGTCCGCCACCTGTTCCGCCAGGAAGCCGCGCAGGGCCGTCTTGCACATGACCGTGGCGTCCACCACGGCACTGGGCGCCAGCTCTACACCCTCCTTGAGGATCTTGGTCGAGCCGTCGGCGCCGACGAACTCGATCTTCGCCGGGCCGGCCTGGGCGTCGGCGATGGTCACCGAGGTCTCGTTGTGGCGGAAGTCGCCGCCGCTCATGGTGGCCACGTGGCACTTGGAGTCGGCGGACCACTCCTCCATCGGGTGTGGATGCTTGCGAGCGAAGGACTTGACGGCACGCGGAGGCCGGCGGTCGGAGTTGCCCTCGCGCAGCACCGGGTTCACGGCGCTCCCCTTGATCGCGTCGTAGCGGGCCTGGATCTCCTTGTCGGCGTCGGTCTTGGGATCGGTCGGGTAGTCCGGGAGGTCGTAGCCCTGGCTCTGCAGCTCCTTGATCGCCGCGGTGAGCTGGGGGATGGAGGCGCTGATGTTGGGCAGCTTGATGACGTTGGCCTCCGGCGTCTTCACCAGCTTGCCGAGCTCCGCGAGGTCGTCGGGCTGCCGCTGGGCGTCGGTCAGCTTCTCGGGAAAGGCCGCGATGATCCGCCCGGCCAGCGAGATGTCCTTCCGGCCGACGTTGATGCCGCACGGCTTGGTGAACGCCTGGATGATCGGCAGGAAAGAGGTGCTGGCCAGCTCCGGCGCTTCATCGACCTTCGTGTAGATGATGTCTAGCTGCTCCGACATGTCTGTCGCTCCAATGCCAGGGGTGGACGGGTATTCACGACCGGACGCCCAAGCGGCGAGCCGGACCGTTTCTTCTCCCGCAACGCTCCGAGGATCGGCGGGTGGAAACCGCGAAAGCTGCCACATCAGCAATCCAGCGATCAAGCGGCTCCGGTTCACCGAAAGCGAAATCGTTTACGAACTGCATACGGAGCGGGTGGAGTCGGATGCGGAGGGATGCCACGGCGATCTTTCCCACACTGTGGCTGGCCAGCGGTTCTTCGGGGCGGCAGGAATGACCTACGCCGGAAGC
>JASFUG010000216.1:0-5693 GCA_050050395.1 Nitrospirota bacterium | reverse complement strand
TCAGGTCGAATCGCGTCGTGGCGTCCGGCAGCCAGCTCGCCAGGGAGCCGATGTGTGCGCGACGGACCGCCGCGTCGACCACCAGCGCCGGGTCACGGTAACGAACCTTCACCGCTTGCAGGTCGACGGAGTGGATTCCGATCCCCCAGGCTGCTCCGTCCCCGGTGTCCTCTGTCGGACCCTCCGACGCGGTCCCTCCGCCCACCGGCAGGCCACCCACCGACACCACCCCATCGGCGGCGCGCGAAACGTCGATCACGGCGCCTTCCAGGGCCATCCCTTCTACCGAGGCACGGCGCCGCACCACGGGCCACCAGGCGATCCGGACGGCTGCGCGCTGCCAGGCGATCTGCGTCGCGTCCGGCCAGCGGAGGTCGACACCCTCCACCACAAGCTCGCCGAGGAAGAGATTGAGGTCGACGTCGTCGATCCGGGCGGTGGTGGCGCCGTGGTCCACCAACCAGCGCTGCGCCGCCCATCGAATCGCCAACGGGAGAAACGCCAATAGCAGGCCGACCAGGACGACGACGGCCACCCACCCCCACCGCGGACGCGACGGTCCGGGCGCCTGGGGCGAGGATGCATCTGGCGGTGGATCGGGGACCATGGCAGCCACCGGGGGGGTAGCACACGACCTGCCACCCACCGAGAGAAGGGCAATAAGATCAGAAGTGAACGGCGCCTCACCCAGAATCTAGCCGACATCCGCCGGCCCGGAGCCATTGAATACTGGCCGGCATACTAAGGATAGTGGTCCGGACGGACGACGAGGGGGGCACTCCGGCGTCACCATCCGCGCGAGAATCCGATGACTACCTTGCTGGAGGCCTACAAGCTCGCCCTGTTCCACGAGGTGAAGTCACAGGCCTTTTACAACCTTGCGGCCCAGGTCACCAGGTATCACGAGTCCCGGGTCTGGCTCCTGGCCCTCGCAGGCCTGGAGGAGGACCACGCGATGTCCCTGATCCGGCGGGTCGGGGAGCGGGAGTTTGCCGCCGGCTTCGACGCCCACGCGTACGTCGCCGAGCTCCAGACGTCGGTCGAGGCCGTGCTCGACCCCGAGGAGGAGGCGATCGCCCGCGAGGGGGAACGGCAGGCGCTGTTCGACCTCGCCAAGGGGATGGAGCTCCAGGCCCACGAGAACTACCTGGCCATGGCCGACGAGGCCACGGAGCCGGAGCTCGCCCAGTACTTCCGCTCCCTCGCCGCCCAGGAGCATGGCCATTACGAAGAGCTCCTGCGCATCGAGCACACCCTGAGCCTGGTGGCCGGGGACCGCGCCTGATCCGGCGGCAACGACGGTCAGGGGGAGCACTCCCCCCCGCGCTTGGGTGTTCGACGTCGCCCACTGCCGATGCTGAAACGGCGCTAGAAGCCCGGCGCATGGCTCCGAGCCGATCGAGCGGAACGCGGTCGCCACGCCGTAACCGGCCGCGGCCTCTCCCGCCGCTCCCCGTGGCCTCACTCTCTGGCGATCGGGCGGGCGAAGCTCAGCTCGTGGCCGTCCGGGTCGCGGAGGTGAAAGTAGCGCTCGCCCCATGAGGCGTCGCGGGGCGGCGCCTCGGGGGTGAGACCGAGAGCCACGGCGGTCCGGTAGAGGGCATCCACGTCGGCGACGTGGAAGATCACCCGTCCCCACCAGCACCCCGCCGGTGCCGGTGGCTGCGCGATCAGGTTGAGGAAGCCGCCACCGACCCTGAAGCTGGTGAAGGTGGCGGCCTCCCCTCCGTACAGCAGCTCGAAGCCGAGGGCGCGGTAAAAGCGTACGGTGCGCCGCATGTCGCCGGTGGCGAGGGTGACGGCGCTCAGGGCCTCGATGGCCGGAGCGGACTCGGTCGGGGAGGGGTCGGCCATCGCAGGTCGGAGGGTGCCACAGATAGACATCCGGACGGAGGGGCATGGCCGGACGCCGAGGGCGTCAATCGCCCCACCGCATTACCCATCCACCCAAAACTGCCAATCGGCAGTATGCTTAAAGTACAGTTTGCTAAGGGTAAATCTCGAAAAAGGAGCCTGCCATGTGGACCTTGACCGAGGTGTTCAAGATGGCCCTCTACAACGAGGTGCGGTCACAGCTCTTCTACCAGAAGGCGGCAGAGATCACCGAGCAAGACGAGAGCCGGGAGTGGCTGCGATCGTTGGCGGCGATGGAGGAGAACCACGCCCGGCAGATCGCCGAGCGCATCGCCAACGGTGGAGAGACGGTCGGGTTCGATCCCATCGAGTACCTCGACAAGCTGACGACCGATATCCACCCGTCATTCTTCCCGGAGGCAGACCAAGTCTTACGTCACGGAGATGCGGCGGCGGTCTTCGCCTTTGCCAAGGAGATGGAGCTCACCGCCCGCAATACCTATGAGGTACTGGCGGAAGGCACCGAGGTGCCGGCCCAGCACGACCTGTTCGCCTCCCTGGCCGCCCAGGAGCAGGCGCACCACGACGAGCTGTGCCGCATCGAAGAGAGTCTGGCCGTGCGCAGGTGACCGGCGCGCGTTTCTCACCATGGATCGGTTGCCGCCATGCGACGATCCATGGTGAGAAGAGCTCGTGACCGCACGGTGGACGCCGGGGCGTCGTTCGGAAGAGAGCGAGGAGGCGATGGAGGACAAGGCGATCGTGGGAGCGACGCGGCCCGAGGAGGTGGAGCTGCGCGAGTGGCTGGAATCCCTGGACTACGTCCTGGCGGAGGACGACCCGGAGCGGGTGCGGCGCCTCCTACGCGCCCTCCAGGCGCGGGCCCAGGAGGCGGGGGCGTCGATCCCGTTCTCTGCCAACACCCCTTACCTGAACACCATCCCGGTGGCGGCCGAGCCGCCCTATCCCGGCAGCCGCGAGATCGAACGGCGGATCAAGAGCCTGGTGCGGTGGAATGCTATGGCCATGGTGGTGCGAGCCAACCGCGAGGAAGAGGGCATCGGCGGCCACATCTCCACCTACGCCTCGGCCGCCACCCTTTACGAGGTAGGGTTCAACCACTTCTTCCGCGGCCGCGCCAAGGGGGTGGATGCCGACCAGATCTACTTCCAGGGCCATGCCGCGCCGGGCATCTATGCCCGCGCCTACCTGGAGGGACGCCTCTCCGAAACGAAGCTTGCGGCGTTCCGCCGCGAACGCCGCCCGGGCGGCGGCCTCTCCTCGTACCCCCATCCATGGCTCATGCCCATCTTCTGGGAGTTCCCCACGGTCTCCATGGGGCTCGCGCCGCTGCTGGCAATCTACCAGGCGCGCTTCAACCGCTACCTGGAGGACCGGGGGCTCAAGCCCGCCGGCCACGGCAAGGTGTGGGCCTTCCTCGGGGACGGGGAGACCGACGAGCCCGAGACCCTCGGGGCGATCTCCCTGGCGGCGCGGGAGCGGCTCGACAACCTGATCTTCGTGGTGAACTGCAACCTGCAACGCCTCGACGGACCGGTGCGCGGCAACGGCAAGATCATCCAGGAGCTGGAGGCCGTGTTCCGCGGCGCGGGCTGGAACGTGATCAAGGTGATCTGGGGCAGCGACTGGGACCCGCTCCTGGCCGCCGACCGGGACGGACTGCTGGTGCGGCGCATGGAGGAGACCGTCGACGGCTGGTACCAGAAGTACTCGGTCGCCGACGGCGCGTTCACCCGCGACCACTTCTTCGGCAGCGATCCGCGTCTGGCGGCCCTGGTTGCCCACCTCACCGACGAGCACATCCACCGCCTGCGCCGCGGCGGCCACGACCCCGCCAAGGTGTACGCCGCATACAAGGCGGCGGTCTCCCACGTGGGTGCCCCGACCGTGGTGCTGGCCAAGACCATCAAGGGGTACGGCCTCGGGGAGGCGGGCGAGGGGCGCAACGTCAGCCACCAGCAGAAGAAGCTCAACGAGGCGGAGCTGCGCGAGTTCCGCTCCCGCTTCGGCATCCCGATCTCCGACGAGGAGGTGGCCGAGGCGCCGTTCTACCAGCCACCGGAGGAGAGCCCGGAGATGCGCTACCTGCGGGAGCGGCGGCAGGCCCTGGGTGGGCCGATCCCGTACCGGCGCGTGGATTGCCCCGCCCTGGCGCCACTTCCCGCGGAGCCATTCGCCGAGTTTCACGCCGGCACGGGTGATCGGCCGGTCTCCACCACCATGGCCTTCGTGCGCCTCCTCGCGAAGCTGCTCAAGGTGGAGGAGATCGGTCGGCTCATCGTCCCCATCGTGCCGGACGAGGCGCGCACCTTCGGCATGGAGGCCCTGTTCCGGCAATGCGGCATCTACTCCCACGTCGGCCAGCTCTACGAGCCGGTGGACGCCGACAGCCTCCTCTATTACCGGGAGGCGAAGGACGGCCAGATCCTGGAGGAGGGGATCACCGAGGCCGGGTCGCTCGCCTCGTTCATCGCCGCCGGCACCGCCTATGCCACCCACGGCGTGCCCACCATCCCGGTGTTCCTGTTCTACTCGATGTTCGGGATGCAGCGGGTGGGCGATCTGGTTTGGGCCGCCGGCGACATGCGCTGCCGCGGCTTCCTGGTCGGCGCCACCGCCGGCCGCACCACCCTCGCCGGCGAGGGGCTCCAGCACCAGGACGGTAACAGCCACCTCCTGGCCATGCCGGTGCCCAACCTGGCCGCCTTCGATCCCGCCTTCGCCTTCGAGCTGGCGGTGATCGTGCGCGACGGCCTGCGGCGCATGTACACGGAGGGCGAGGCGCGCTTCTATTACCTGACGGTGACCAACGAGACCTACCCCCAGCCCCCCATGCCGGCCGGGGTGGAGGAGGGCATCCTCCGGGGACTCTACCGGTTCCGGCCTGCCGCCGAGGTGGGCGACCGACCCGAGGCACAGCTCCTGGCCAGCGGCGCCCTGGTGAACGAGGCCGTGCGCGCCCAGGAGCTCCTCGCCGGCCAAGGGGTGGCGGCCCACGTGTGGAGCGCCACCAGCTACAAGGAGCTGCACCGGGATGGCCTCGCGGTGGAGCGCTGGAACCGGCTGCACCCGGAGGCGGCGCCACGGGTGCCGTATCTCCGGGCGTGTCTGGAGGGGACCGACGGGCCGATCGTCGCGGTCTCCGACTACGTCACCGCCCTGCCCGGTACGGTAGCCCGCTGGATGCCCCGCCCGGCGATCTGCCTCGGCACCGAAGGCTTCGGCCGCAGCGAGAGCCGTCGCGCCCTGCGCGACTTCTTCGAGGTCGACGCGCGCCACATCGCCCTGGCGGCTCTCACCGAGCTTGCGCGCCAAGGGCGGCTGGACGTGGCAGCGGCGGTCCGCGCCCGCGACGAGTGGGGCATCGACCCGGAGCGGCCGGACCCGGTAGCCTCGTGAGCGGTCGCCGGGAAGGTCCTTGACGCGAAGGCACAACGACACCTAGGAAGACGAGATGAGCAGCGGCGCAGAGCGAGACCCTCCAGCGCGGTACCGGGGAGCCCTCGCCGACCGTCTTCCGCACCGTAGGCCCATCCTTGGCGCCTTCGTGCCTCCGCGCCTTTGCGTTTCGCTTCTGCGTTGGGCTCCGCCGGGGGACGAGGGATGAAGCGGCCGTTCGTGCTGCCGGAGCTCGGCGAGGGCATCGACGCCGGGCTGGTGGTGAAGGTGCTGGCGGCGCCGGGCGACGAGGTCGCCGCGGAGCAGGCGGTGGTGGAGCTGGAGACGGACAAGGCGGTCCTGGAGGTCCCCTGCCCCTTTGCCGGCGTCGTGGTCGAGGTCCACGTCAAGGAGGGAGAGGAGATCCGCGTCGGCGCCAC
>JASFUG010000215.1:0-5727 GCA_050050395.1 Nitrospirota bacterium | reverse complement strand
ATATCGACGCCGACGACCTTGCCCTGAGGGCCGACCTGATGGGCGGCGACGAAGCAGTCGAAGCCGGCACCGGATCCCGCGTCGACCACCCGCTCGCCGGGCTCCAGGGTGCGCAGGGCGAACGGGTTCGCCACCCCGGCGAACGACTCGACCGCCATGTCCGGCATGGCGTCGACCAGCGCCGCCTCGTAGCCGAGACGCCGGGCGAGCGGCCGGCCGGTGTGGAAGTGGTGGTCCCCGCCGGGATCGCGCGCCACCTCGCGGTACTTGCTCTTGACCTCCTCGCGCAGGGCGGCCGGATCGACGGGCAGCGGGTCATTCATCGATTGGTCATTTCTTGGAACAATGGTTGTCGTGTGGTGGCCCGGGGCGCCACCGGCAGCAGGGGCGACCTTCCCAGATTCGGCCACCCGTGCAAAGCCCGCCACGCCTGTGACCGTGTCGCCTTCTCACCCCCCGGCCGCTCTCCGAGGTGCGAACCTTCTACCCCGGCCGGCGCGGCGGTCGTCCCGCGACTCCCGGTTGAACACCGACAGGCCGGATCCGTCTACGAAGCCGTCCCGATCCCAAGGGTTGGAACGACCACCCTTGCTCTCGCCTCGCTAGACCACCGGCTCTTCGGCGATCGGAGTGATATGACTCGTGCAACGCTTGAATCCGGGTAGCAGGAATCGGTGAATGGCATCCAGAGACTCGGCCTCGACGACGTAGTAGACCACGTGCTCGGAATACGCCCCGTAGATCGCCTTCGGCGTGACCCCCTCCGCTTCGGGGTCATAAAGGATGTTCGATCCTCCCTGGTCTTTTGGACAGCTCTCGTAGGTGTGCGTCTGCGTAATCAGAAACAACATCGAACGCCTCCTTCCGGATCGCGGGCGAGACGAGGTGTCCCCCCTTCCAGTCCTCACTCCGTCATTATAGTGCGCTCCCCGCGCGCACCACTAAGGAGAGCGGACCCTTCGCCAGGTAGCGCCGCACCGTCTCCGGCGCGCGCGCCCGCTAGGGCTCCGGCGCCGTGTCCCGCAGATAGGCGACGGACTCCTCGACTAGAGCCCGACGTAGATCAGCCTGGGCCCGTGGCGGCGGGACGGGGCAATTGCCGTGCCGTCGGCCTCACCTCTCCCTCGGGTGTGGCGGCGAGGTGGGTGCCGGGGAGGGGCGGCGGCAGGGTGAACCAGGCGCGCAGGTCGAAGGCGCGGTACGGCTGGCGGGCCGCCTTGGCGGCGTCGCGCGCCGCGCGGCTGTCGTCGGCCGCGACCGTGGCGTTGGCCACGTGGAAGTAGGGGTAGGCGTAGATCACGCTGTGCAGGTTGGACGGCGGGGCGATCGCCAGGGCGATCTCCTTGGCGCGGTCCACCGTGACCCCGCCGTCCGACGCGCGGAGCAGGTCGGCCTGGCGCACGTAGCGCACGGCGTAGCCCGAGCCGCGCGGCGGCTCCAGGCCGGGCCGCTCCGGGTCGCCGTCGAGGGCGAGCTGCTCGTCGCGGATCTCGCCGTCGAGGGCGAGGCTGGAGCGCAGCACCACCCCGCCGACGGTGCGGGCGAACGGGCCGACACCGCCGCTGGCCTCGCGGGAATCGCCGGGCTGGAAGACCGCGACGCGCGCCTGGTTGGTCTCCACCGCCGCGGCACGATCCTCCCGGGCGGCGGCCACCACGAAGTTGAAGCCGAGGGTGCGGCGGCGCTCGCTGAGGATGGCGACCGCCTCGTCCAGGCCGGTCGCCTCCTGGAGGACCCGGCGCATGCGCACCACCATCGGCTCGCCGGCCATGGAGCGGCAGGCGCTGCGCGCGGTGATCTCGGCGATGCTCACGCCGGTACGGTTGATCCCGGACACCGCCCCGATGAACCCCGACCAGCCGATGTTCACGAACGGCTCGCCGTGGGACGGCTCGACCACCGTGAGCTGGGGGAAGCGCTGGATGCCGCTCTCCACCGCCCAGTCGAGGTTGCGCAGGTGGACGAGAGGGCCGTGGGTGGTGGGGGAGGTGGCGGCGAAGCTGGCGCAGCTCGCCTCGGTGAGGGTGGGGATCGCATGGACCCGGCACACGGTGCGGTAGCTGAGCCCGGCGCCGTCCGCCAGCCCAACCATCTCCTCCTTGAATCCGTCGGGGACGAACGGCGCACCGCGCCACCAGACGAAGTCGAGGAGCGGCCCCGCGGCCCACGCCGGCAGCCCGAGCTCCTCCTCCACCCCGCGGGTGACGTGGTCGAGGATCGCCCGGTAGCCGGCCCGCACCCGCTCCCCCACCAACCGCCCCTGCTGCCAGCCGAGGGTGTACGGGTCGCCCGCGACCCGGGCGACCGCGAGGTCATCGCCGTACGGGTAGGTGAGCCGTGCCGGGTCCACCGCGGCGGGCGTGACCGCCGGCCGCGGCGGCGGCACCAGGACGCGCCACTCCACCGCGGCGGCGAAGCCCACGACCGCCACCACCACTGCCGTCATCAGCCACTTTGCGAAACGCCATCCCATTGGATGAATCCTGCTACAACCGAGAGGGATTGCGCTCCCGCTTCCCCTACTCATAAATGTACCGTGGCGACGGAACCCCCGTCGGCGGGGCCGGGTTCCGGCGCTACCGGTTGCGCTCGCGCAGCGCGCGCTCCATGTCGCGCGCGGCCTCGCGCTCCTTCAGGTCCTCGCGCCGGTCGTGGAGCTTCTTGCCGCGGCCCACGGCCACCTCCGCCTTGATGTGCGGCCCCTTGGCGTAGAGGCGGGTGGCGATCAGGGTGAGCCCCTGGCGCTGGACCTTGCCGATGAGACGGGCGATCTCGCGCTTGTGCAGGAGCAGCTTGCGCGGCCGGACCGGGTCGTGGTTGTGGATGTTGCCGTGGGACCACGGCGAGATGTGCAGCTC
This sequence comes from Nitrospirota bacterium, assembly GCA_050050395.1. GTDB lineage: Bacteria > CG2-30-53-67 > CG2-30-53-67 > CG2-30-70-394 > CG2-30-70-394 > DASWHD01. Next base: position 2,869 of record JASFUG010000215.1, on the reverse strand, counting down.
GTGGAGCCACAGCTCGCCGTTCTCCACCCGGGCGTAGCAGTCGCCCATGTTGGCGCGGCCGGCGCGGATCGACTTCACCTCGGTGCCGTGCAGGACGATCCCCGCCTCCACCGTCTCCAGGATCTCGTACAGGCGGCGCGCCTGCTTGTTGGTCGCGAAGACCTTCGGCGGGGTTGGTTTACCGGCCATTCGTTTCGATCACAGAGACACGGAGGGCGCGTAGACTCGGGCCCCGCGATCCGTCAAACCGGTGGCCTCAGGAACGGGTCGCCGCCCGGAAGGTGGATTTGACCACGGGGGACACGGGGAGCGTTAGGGGGCAAGGGACGGAGGGCAATCTCTCCGAACGTTTCCGCAATCGGTGGCGCCGTGTCCGACGCCGGAGCCGCCGAGGGATCGAGGGGTTACCGGATGCTGCCTGCCCCCAGGGTCCCCCGTGGTGCAAACCCCTGCCGGGAGCCGCCTTCCTCACATCAGATCGTGTTGGCCACAGCACCCCGGGTCACGCCCTGTGCCCTCCGTGTCTCTGTGGTGAGACGAACGAAGCTGGGGTCACGCCGTATCGGCGGCGAAGCCGGCGGCGGCGAGGGCGGCGCGGATCTCCGCGAGGTCGTACCCTTTGTGGTCGCACTTGAGGAACACAGTGCTCTCCCCGGGATAGGCCACCACCTCGCGCACCCCGCGCACCGCCTTCAGGGCGAGCTCCACCGCCTCCGCGTGCTGCTGATCCTGCACCCCGGCCACCGGCACCATCACGCTCGCCAGGTATTGCAGGCGTGGCATGGTCAGGGCCACCAGGAGCCACACCGCCATCACGGCGATCAGGCCGATGAACAGGGTGGTCATGCCGTGGCTGTAGAGCAGGCCGGCGACGCCACCGCCGAGGCCGGCACCGGCGAACTCGGACATGTTGTAGACGCCGATGCTGGTGCCGCGCAGGCCGGCATGGGCGGTCTTCGACACCAGGGAGGGGAGGCTTGCCTCCAGGACGTTGAAGCCGGCGAAGAACAGCAGCAGCCCGACCACCACCGGTGCTAGGCCGCCGCCGCTGACCGCGATCACCGCGACGCCGCCGGCAGCCACCGCGATGGCGGCGATGAAGATCTCGCGCAGGCGGTGCTTGACCTCGCCGATGATGATCGCCGGCACCATCAGGATCAGGGAGGCGACGATCACCGGGCCGTACACCTTCCATTGCTCGTGCTGCGGCAGGTGGTCCTTCAGCATCAGCGGGACGGCGAAGAACAGGGCGGTGAGGACCAGGTGCAGGGCGAAGATGCCGAAGTCGAGGCGCAGCAGCTCCGGCTCGGCGAGCACCGTGGCCACGTCGCCCAGGGTGAGCTGGGCGTCGCGGTGGTGGACGATCACCTCCGGGTCCGGCACGCCCACGAACAGGAAGCCGATGGAGAACAGGGCGAGGCCGCTGATCAGCCAGAAGATGCCGTCGACCCCGAGCCATCCCGACAGGGCCGGGCCCGCCACCACCGAGAACGCGAAGGTCATGCCGATGGTGGCGCCGATCATGCCCATGGCGCGTGTGCGATTCTCCTCGGCGGTGAGATCGGCCACCAGGGCGATGATCACGCTGGCCACCGCCCCGGCCCCTTGCAGGAGACGCCCGACGATCATCCAGCCGATGGTCGTCGCGGAGGCCGCCACCGCCGATCCGATGGCGAAGACCAGCAGGCCGAAGGCGATCACCGGCTTGCGGCCGAAGCGGTCGGAGGCCATGCCGTACGGTACCTGCAACAGGGTCTGGGTGATGCCGTACGCCCCGAGGGCGAGGCCGACGCTCCGGGGACTCGCCCCCTTGAGGGTGAGTCCGTAGACGGTGAACACCGGCAGGATGAGGAACAGACCCAGCATGCGCAGGCCGAAGATCCCGGCCAGGGACATGGCGGCGCGCTTCTCCTTGGGGGAGAAGCCGGGTTTTTGCGGTCCAGCGGGCTTGTAGCGGCTCATCTGATCAATTCATTCGCCCGGCGGGGGCGTTCAATGGAGCCCCCTCCTTCGGGAGGGGGACGGGGGGAGGGCGTAGGGAAATCAGCGGTTCGATCGGTGATATGTCAAGCCGGGGGCGAAAACCAAGCACCCCCACCGTGACCCTCCCCCCGGAGGGGAGGGGGCACCTCGCAAAAAACGCGCGCCAGTATACGCCGCGTTCTGTTCTGGCATAGGGCGCCGTGTCCTCTCCCTACCGGCCTCGTGGGTGGCAGCGCTCCACGAGCTGGCGCAGGTGCCCGCGGGTGAGGTGGGTGTAGATCTGGGTGGTGGAGATGTCCGCATGGCCGAGCATCTGCTGGACCAGGCGCAGGTCGGCGCCGCCCTCCAGCAGGTGGCTCGCGAAGGAGTGGCGCAGGGTGTGGGGGGAGACGGCACGGTCGATCCCGGCGGCGCGGGCGTAGCGTGCCACGAGGCGGCCCACGGTCTGGCGGCTCAGGCCGCGGCCGCGGGCGGTGACGAACAGGGCCGACGCGACGCGGCCCTTGAGCAGGCGCGGTCGCGCCTCGTGGCGGTAGCGCTCCATCCAGTCGAGGGCCGGCTCCGACGTCGGTACCAGGCGCACCTTGCCCCCCTTGCCGCGGGTACGGACGAACCCCCCCTCCCAGCTCACCTCCTCCTCCCGCAGGCCCACCAGCTCGCTGACCCGCAGGCCGGATCCGTACAGGACCTCCAGCAGGGACCGGTCACGCAGGCCGAGGGGGCGCGCCACGGGTGGCTGATCCAGGAGCCGGCCCATCTCCTCCACCGTCAACACCTTGGGCAGGCCGCGGCCGACCCGCGGTGCCTCGATGCGCTCGGTGGGATCGGCCGCGACGATACCCTCCCGCACCAGGTAGCGAGACCAGCCGCGCACCGCCGACAGGTG
>JASFUG010000214.1:0-5735 GCA_050050395.1 Nitrospirota bacterium | reverse complement strand
CAAGTTGGCCGCCCGGACGGGGATTTCGCCCCAGAGACACAGAGAGGAGTCACCCCGAAGGACACGAAGTAACGACCAAGCTCACCCGACCCCGCGACCCACGGACTGGCGACTGAGCGAAGAGACACGAAGCGTGAATCCGAGGGAGCGCACCGGTGGCGGGGTCGGGTGGAGCGCTATCCTGCTCCCCTCGAACTCCGAGCCACCTATAAGGCATCTCGATGTGAGGAAGGAGGTGGACGTGACGACTCCCGAGATTCCTGAACAAGTACAGCGCTGGACAGCGAGGCGGCGTGTCGCCTTGGTACTGAGCTTTCTCAAAGGCGAGACGTCGGTCCAAGAGGCGGCCCGGCAACACGGGCTGACGGTGGGCGAGATCGAGGACTGGCGGGACAAGTTCCTGCTCGGCGCCGAGAACGCCCTGCGCTCCCGTCCGCGGAACGAGTAGGCGTTGCGGGAAGAAGAGATCCAGCGGCTCAAGCAGAAGGTGGGCGAGCTGGTGATCGACCTCGACATCTTCAAGGAGGCGGCGAAGCTGCGCCCTACCGAGCCGCGGACGTTCGAGCCGTGAGGACGGCGCTCCCCGGCGGCTCGCAGCGCCGCGTCTGTCGCGTGCTGAACGTCGCTCGGGCGTCGGCGGAACCCACACCAGTGGAGCCGACGTCCCGGAAGCGAACGGCCGGTCAACGAGTTCCTCGCCGAGCGGATCCGGGCCTTGATCCAACGATTTCCCACCTTTGGGTACCGGCGGCTGTGGGCGTGGCTGCGGTTCCGAGACGGCTGGCAGATCAACCGGAAAACCGTTTACCGCATCCTCAAGATCAAGCACGGGTTCGTGCACCAACGGCAGACGACCCCTCGGCGACGGGCACGCGGTTGGCGGAGCCAAACCACGGCCAGCAACCAACGATGGGCCATGGATGTCACTCACATTCCGTGCGGCCCCGATGGCTGGGCTCACCTGGCCGCCGTGATCGACTGCCATGACCGCGAGATCATCGGCTACGAGCCGGCGCTTCGTAGTCGTGCCAAGGAGGCGGAACGCGCCCTGGAAGAAGCGTGTCTGCGACGCTTGGGGACGCTGCGGCCCTCGGGCCAGACGCCGGTCGTGCGCTCCGACAACGGCCTGATCTTCCAGAGCCGACACTTCCGTGCCGCCTGTCGGGACTACCGGCTCACCCAGGAGTTCATCACCCCCTACACGCCCGAGCAAAACGGCATGATCGAGCGCTTCTTCCAAAGCCTGAAAGCGGAGTGCACCTGGCTGCACAACTTCCGGTCCTTCCAGCCGGCCCGAACGGCCATCGATCGATGGATCCAGCACTACGACAAACACCGGCCTCACCAAGCCCTAAACTACCCATCCCCCGCCCAGTTCCGCGCACAACAACAACTCCAGGTGGCTTGAAAACAGGGGAGCACTACACCCGACGCATTCTCCGCGGCCCTGGTGGGCCTCCTCCGTGCTCAAGAACCAGCGCACTGCCACCCATCATGGTGACACCGAGATCCCAATACGGGCGCGGAGCTCGGTGAAACCCAGGTCCGGCCAATAGAGCTGGTCGGCGGCGGCGACGAGCCGGACGCCGCTGTATTCCGCAAGGCGGACCTCAACGGTGGCCATGGCTGCAGCTTCGAGGTGAGCGTCCACCCGCTCCCCGTCGCTGTCGACCAGCAGGGACAACTCGTCGTCCCACCACGATAGGTTGACCCCTGCACCCACCCGCCAAGGAAGGACCGGCCCGGCGCCCATCTCCCTATCCCACAGCAGCGACAGGCCAAAGACCTCCTTGCCTCGCTGGTTGCCGGAGACGCCCTGGAACTGGGTGCGGACGCTGGATTCGTGTTCCACCACCTGGAGGGAAGCGCCGAGCCGGTGGGGGGATCGCCCCAGGCGGCGATGGACGCCGAGTTCCCACAAGTGGCCGCGGGACAGGGAGAGATCTTGGCCGGCGACGACGCCCGGCAGGGAGACTCCTCCGGTCCACGTCACATCCCAGCAGCCCTGGCCTCTGGACGGACGCGTGGCTCCGGTGACCAGCAGAACCGAGAGGTGGTCGGCATTAGGGCCCCCGTGACGTACCCGCCCGCCGGTGACGCGCAATGCGCTCGCACCGAGGGGAAGGTCGACGCCGGCCTCCAACAGAGTTGCGACCCCTCCCCGGCCATCGTCGCTGACGGCGCCTCCCGCGCCCCCGCGCAAGTTTAGCCGCAACCAGTGGGCGTCCAGCTCCAGACCTGCCGTGCCGTAGAACTCGGCCACTCGGAAGGCCCGCTGGCTGAGATCGTACTCGGTGGCGATGAGTTCGATCTCACCGCCGGTCACCAGCCGTAGCCGGCCAGCACCACGCCATAGCCGCTCAGCGCCGAGTCGATAGCCGATGGCGTTATCAAGATTCGCTCTGTCGTAATCCTCATCATCACAAGCCGGGTCGCGGCAGTCCTCGAAGTGGCCTTGAGGCTCTCCTTGGGTCCGCCACCAGAAATGAGTGGCGCCGGTAAGCCAGCGCCACTCCCCCGCCTCGACCGGCCGCGGCGGAAAGACGGCCAGCAGTCCGAGCACGACCGCAGCGACCCAAGCGGTACCCATAGCGGGCGTCCACATCACGGGAGCCGGGCTCCAGCGTGGGTTACGAAGACCAACACAAGGAACACCTCATCTCACCACCTATGCCCACCGACTAGGAATGGCTTTTTGCCGCAATCCTGGTGGGTCTTCTCCTAGGGCGTCGTGGTGGGGAAACTGGCTCGAAATGGGGAATCTCGCCTCTGTCGCGCGTAGCGCACGCTGCCGGAAAGAGGAACGGCTGGATCGCTAGAGTGACGCGGGCGCCAGAATCGAACCAGACCGCCTGCCGTGGGAGTCCAGCTCGTAGGTCTCGGAGAATGCCTCGTATGGAAACCACGCTTTAGCACATCGCGATCTTGGGCAACGGCTTCCCTCCGACCCACCTCGAGACCCCTCTCCTTGAGCGGCTCCCGGTCTCACCTTCTCGCTGTACTCCACGGCCCCCGTTCATCATGAACGTCGCGGTGTTGGACAGCCGCAGGTTGGCCCGGGGGGAGGAGACCATAAATGGGCTGCCCAAACCCAGGCAACACCTGCTGGTCAGTCGTTGAGATCCCTGCGCAGGTCCACATGGGTGCCCGGTAACTGCAGATAGTTGAACACCCGCGCCGTTTTCCACCAGGACAGGTCCGTAAACACGCGCGACAGGTTCAGGCCCAGGCCTACGTATAGGTTGCGTTCGCCAGTCGCGGAATTGGACTGGGAATAATTCCGCGCGTAGTAACCAAACTGCAGGTCTAGGTAGCGCAAGGGACTGTCGCGCAGGCCATCAAAACCATCGAGCTTGAGGGCGATGAGGTATTTCTGGTGTTCATAATCGGTGAACACGTCCCCTTGGTCGAACCGGGGCATAAACTCCAACCGAATGTCGATCTTGCGCATCAGTTCCGGATGGATCCATACCAGGTAACCGGCAAGACTACCGAGGGTGTTCATCACCATGTCTTCGTATGAGAAGCCGTAGCGGCTGAACGAGTCACCCAGCTCCATCAGCCCCGTCAGGCCGAAACCTGACAGGGCCCCGTAGACGGCAGCCTGATCGTGCCTGTAGCCCCAGCGCTCGTACTGGTAGGCGAGGCCGTGGCTGAGGACATAGCCGGCATAGAAATGACCGAGCTTGTCGGCGCCCCCCTCATCGGTATCTTCACCGAACCAGCCCTCGTTCCCGCTGTGGGGCTGCTTCTGGAAATAATCCCAGTTCACGATGCCCCAGCCCAGGACGAACAGGCTGCCGGCCGCGTTCGTAGCTATCAGCTTCTGCTCGTTGTTCCAGTCCGAGACGTTACCATCGGGCCAGTCGATCGCTGCTGCGGAAGATGCAGTCATCGAACCGGCGAGCAATAACGCCGATCCCGACCGGAGACGGGCAGCGCACCTATGAAGCATGCCCTGTATGTTCATCCTGGAGTGTGAGAGCGCCGCACCGGGAGCGTAGAGGTAGATATGAAAAGAACACGGGAGGGCATGCGTCGCAAGCAGATTGTAGAGCGACGCCAGAAAATCGAGCTAACGCGACACCCAGATTTACGCACCTCCTGGGGCATTGGCCCCTCTGGCACTGTGCCGGATCTGTTGACCACGACGGGTTCGGGATATGGCCAAGCTCACCTGGGAGGATCGCATGACGATCACAAGCTTGCTTCGCAAAGGCTGCTCCAACCGCGATGTTGCGCGACTGCTCAAGGTCACGGAGGGGGCGGTTCGCTACCACCGCCGCCGTATGGCCGAAGGGGCTCGCGATGGGCGTGCGCGCCAGGTTTCGGTCGCGGAGCGATATCGCGAGGCGATCGATGCCTACCTCGAGGCGACCGGCGCGCGCACGTCGACCAACGTCGCGGACCTGCACGCCTGGCTGGTTGCCGAGCACGACTACCCTGCGGGACTGCGTTCGTTGCAGCGCTACGTGCGCCGGGCCTGGCCAGCACCGGCCCGCCGCGCGCGACGTCGGGTCGAGACCCCGCCCGGGGCGCAGGCCCAGGCCGACTGGGCGTCGTTCCCCGGCGTGTGGGTCGGCGGGGTGCAGCGGGATCTTCTCGCCTTTGTGCTGACGCTTTCCTTCTCGCGGGCCTGGGCGCTGGTGTGGAGCGAGCGCAAGCACCTGCTCGCCTGGCTGTCGGCCCACAACGCGGCGCTGACTCGCCTGGGCGGGGTGCTGGCCACGATCCGGGTCGACAACGAGAAGACCGCGGTCATCGCCGGTGCCGGCGCGTGGGGGACGGTGAACCCGACCTACCAGCGGTACGCGCAGACGCTGCGCTTTCATATTGATCCCTGCCCGCCACGCAGCCCGGAAGCGAAAGGCAAGATCGAGCGGCGGATCCGCGACGGCCGCCTGGGCTGTAATCCCTACCGCCGGCACTGGGACAGCCTCGAGGCGTTGCAGGCGAGCACCGACGAGCGTTGCCGTGCGCTTCTTGGGCGGCGCACCTGTCCGGCGACGGGCACGGATGTGCTCCGCGCCTGGGCGCACGAGCGCGCGCACCTCAGCCCGCTGCCGGACCCCTTGCCCGAGCCATTTGACATCGCCGTCACCCGGCGGGTGGCGCCGGACTGCACCATTGCCTTCGAGGGACGCACGTACTCCGTCCCCTTCCACCTCCTCGGCCAGTCGGTCGAGGTGCGCGGTTGCGCCCGCCACATCCAGATCCTGGCTGGTGCCGAGATGGTCGCCGCCCATCCGCGCGGCACCCCCGAGCGCGTGGTCCTCGATCCGCGGCACTACGAGGGCGAGTCGACCGCGGCGGTGATCGCGCCGGCGCCGCTGGGGCGCATGGGCAGACGGCTAGCCGAGATCGCCGCGATGGCACCGGAGCGCCGCCCGCTCGACCTCTACGCCGCGCTCGCCGAGGTCGCCCGATGAACGCCCCCGCTTCGCCGGCGTCAGCCCCGCCAGCTCGCCACGTTCCCGTTGCCGCCGCCACGTGGTCAGGTGCGTCGAGTACAATCCTTCCCGACGCAGCATCGCCCCAATCTGGCCGGTCCCCGTGAGCGCATCCGCCTCCTTCAGGATCCGCCGCTTGTACTCCGCGGTAAAGCGTCGACGCTTGGGTGTCTCGTCGACCTCCGGGTCGATCGCCGCCTCAGGCAAGGGCTGGACTGCCATGCCATTCCTCCTCCTCTTCCTTTGCTCCACCGTTGACGACCTGGCTGCCATCGTAGGACCACC
>JASFUG010000213.1:0-5757 GCA_050050395.1 Nitrospirota bacterium | reverse complement strand
GTGGCTCACAGCGCGGCGACTGGCCGTCGCACTGCGCGGTTCCACGAGTGAATAGTTTGAGGCGCTTACCCCCACTCGTTCGCCGACGCCAGCGATCGCCACCGACGGCTGGTAACCGAGTGGTAGCTCATCTTGCGACGCTGGGACCGCGTTGGCGTCGCAAGATGAAACAGTGCCTGCTCCATCCACCGTCCAATATAGTCAGCGATTTGGCGGTCGGCGGGCGGTGATGCGCCGATTCGGGACACGCGACCCGCAGGCGTCCGCGATGGAGCGGCTGGCGCCGCACCGGCAGGAGACGCGGGACGCGCGGTGCGGTGCGCGCCGCCCGGCAGATGCGACCGGGTCGGCCGCGGCGCGCGTGCCCCACCGTGACGGCCGCGGCGGGGCGAGGGCGGCACACCGCCAGCCCGGCGGCCTCTACTTTTGTAAGGTTTCCGGACAGCATTTTGCCCGTTCACCGGGAAATCTGGCGACGAAAATTTAAAAAACAAGGTGTCTTGGTGATTGTGCACCTGTAAAGGGCGCTTTACAGCTAGTCCGATGGGTCGTGGAGAGGCCCTGCCCAGATCGCCACCATTACCTCGGCTGATCCCGTATCGATGTCGTATATCAACAAAGTCAATCGGTTGTTTGCGCAGCCCGACCGCCTGTCGGCGCATTTGTCACCTGCGTTGCGCGCGGCCAGTCGCGGCGGTGCGGTTACTGCACCGGTGCGTCGTAGTGGTCGCGCGGTCGCTCAAGGACCGACTCGTTGTAGGCGCGGATCACGTCCTGGCGCTTGATCATCCCCACGACCTTGCGGGGATCCTTGCGCGCGACCACCGGCATTTGCTCGATGTCCTTCAGGCCGAACTGCTCCATCGCCCGGTTGAGGGTGTCGTCGGGGAATACCGTGATCACCTCCCGGGTCATGAGCTCGCCCACGACCACCAGGCGCGCCAGCTCCTCCTCCAGGATGATGGTGCGGATGTCGTTGAGGGAGATGATGCCGCTCATCCTCCCGTCCTTGTCGAGGACCGGGAAGTAGACCCACGAGCTGGTGCGGAATTGCTGCCCGAGGGCCTCCAGGTGAAGGGAGGCCGGGACGGCGGTGAAGTCGTCCCGCATCACGTCGCGTACCGAGACCGCGTTCATCACCGTCATCTCGCGGCCCGCCTTCAGGGCCACGCCGCGGCGCGAGAGGTCCTCCGTGTCGATCGACTCCCGGTAGAAGACCCGCGCGACGACCGTTCCCATGGCGCTGGCAAAGAGGACCGGCAGGATGACCTCGTGGGAGTTGGTGATCTCGAACAACAGGAACATCGCGGTGAGCGGCGCGTGGACCGCCGCGGACAGGAATGCCCCCATTCCCACCAGGGCGTAGGCGCCCACCGGTGCCGAGAGGTCGGGGAAGAAGTGGTGGACGACGCCGCCGTAGGCACCGCCGATCATCACGCCGATGAACATCGACGGGCCGAATATGCCACCGGCGCCACCGGAGCCGAGGGTGATGGAGGTGGCGATCATCTTGAACAGCGGCAGGGCTAGCATCAGGACCCACGAGAGCTGGCCGCGCATCGCCTCGCTGATGTGGTGATAGCCCGTGCCGAAGATTTGGGGGAAGCCGATGCCGATACAGCCCACCAGCAACGCACCGATTAGGGGCCGCACGAGGGGCCCGATGCGGACCTCCTCGAAAAAGTCCCAGATGCCATAGAACAGCTTGATGTAGACCACCGCCGAGATGCCGACAAGCAGACCAAGACCGGCGTAGAAGAGCAGCTCCCAGTAGCTCACCAGGAGGTAGGTGGGTACTTCGAACATCAGGGCGTTGCCGAAGATCATGCGCGAGGTGACGGTCGCTACCCCGGAGGAGATCACCAGGGGGGTGAAGTGGTTGATCTCGAAGTCGCCGAGCAGCACGATCTCGATGGCGAACAGCACACCGGCGATCGGGGCGTTGAACGCCGCAGCGATACCGCCGGCCACCCCCGACCCAACCAGCACGCGCATCTTTGTGCCGCCGATGCCGAGGGTCTGGCCGACATTGGAGCCGATCGCGCCCCCGAGCTGGGCGATCGGCCCCTCCAGGCCGGCGGAGCCGCCACTGCCGATGGTGAGTGCCGGGGCCACCACCTTGAGAAAGATGTTCCGTGCACGGATCACCCCGCCCCGGAGGTTGACGATTTCCAGAAAGCGCGGCAGGCCGTAGCCTCCCACGTCGCCGGGAAAGATGATGGCGAGGGGGATGAGCAGCGTGACGCCGATGATCGGCAGGAGAGGCAGGGCGAGCAGGCGAAGCCCCCCTTCATCGATCTGCAGGAAGGAGTACAGGGGCCCGTAGAAGTAGGCCTCCACCGTCTCCACGCTGGTGCGCAGCACGGCGAAGCCGAGGGCCGAGAGCAGCCCGACCACGACGGCCATCAGGATGAGCTGGGTCTCGTCAGACGGCCGGATCGCGCGCAGCCGCTCGCGCAATCGGCGGCCGCGCTGGCGCCAGATGCGCGTCGAGGCACCGAGGCGGCTCACCGGCCGACCTCGTCATTGCGGGTCAAGTTCCGTGGGCTAGCCCGAAGCGTGCGCGAATTCCACCGCCCGGCGCCGCGCGAACCGCCAGCCGCCGGTTGCCTGTCGGCAGCAGTGCGATTCGGTTGTGGCGCGGACATGTGGAAGGTGCGGATTACTCGACGGTGACCGATTTCGCCAGATTGCGGGGCTGATCGACGTCGGTCCCGCGGCGCACGGCAATATAGTAGGCGAGGAGCTGCAATGGCACCGCCATTAAGATCGGTGTGAGGAACCGATTGGAACGCGGCACCGCGATGGTAATGGTCCCTTCGGGGAGGCTCTTTTCCAGCCCTTCGTGGACGATGGCGATCGGCACGCCGTCACGCGCGCGTACTTCCTCCAGGTTGGAGAGCATCTTTTCCTTGAGCTCGTCGTCGGGCAGGAGGCAGACGACGGGCACCTCCTCGTCGATGAGGGCGATCGGACCGTGCTTCATTTCCCCCGCGGGGTATCCCTCCGCGTGTATGTAGGAGATCTCCTTGAGCTTCAGCGCTCCCTCCAGGGCCAGCGGGTAGTTGAGGCCGCGCGCCAGGTAGAGGAAATCGCGGCGGTCGAAGAATTGCCGCGCCAGGGCCTCGCACTCGCCCTCGGTGGCCAGGGCCTTTTCCATCTTGATGGGCAGCTCCACCAGGTCCTGTAGCAGCCGCGCGCGCTGCTCCTCCGGCAGGCGGTCGTTGATCTGCCCGAGCTGCACGGCGAGGAGAAAGAGTACGGTGAGCTGGGTGGTGAACGCCTTGGTCGACGCCACGCCGATCTCCGGGCCGGCGTGGGTGTAGAGGGTGGCCTCCGCCTCGCGGGTCATGGTGGAGCCCACGACATTGCAGATCGCCAGGGTCTTCGCCCCCTGTCGTTTCGCCTGGCGCAGGGCGGCGAGGGTATCGGCGGTCTCACCGCTCTGGGAAATGGTTACCAGCAGGGTACGGGGACCGATGATCGGGTCGCGGTAGCGAAACTCGGAGGCGATGTCGACCTCGACCCCGACACCCGCGAGGTTCTCGATCATGTACTTGCCCACCAGGGCGGCGTGCCACGAGGTGCCGCAGGCGACGATCACCACCCGGCGCACCGAGCGCAGGAAGTCTCGATCCAGCCCCAGGTCCCCCATCGCAACTCGCTGGCCCACCTGGTTGATGCGGCCGATCAGGGTGTCGTTGACCGCCCGTGGCTGCTCGTGGATCTCCTTGAGCATGAAGTGCTTGTAGCCGGCCTTCTCCGCCATCACCGGATTCCAGTCGATGTGGGTGGTGCCGCGCATCACCGGCTGGCCCGTGAGATCGGTGATGTGGATGGCGTCGGCGGTGAGCTCGGCCACGTCCCCGTCTTCGAGGAAGACCATGTCGCGGGTGTGGGAGAGCATCGCCGGGATGTCGGAGGCGAGGAACGACTCGCCTTCGCCCCGAGCCAGGACCAGGGGCGAGCCGTAGCGTGCGGCATACAAGGTGTCCGGATGGTCCAGGCAGATAAGCGCCACGGCGTAGGCGCCGCGGACCTCGTGCAGGGCGGCACGCAGAGCATCCGCTCCGGTCTTCCCACCGCGCCGGTGGGACGCGATCAGATGTGCGATCACCTCGGTGTCGGTCTCCGACGTGAATACGAACCCCTCGGCCTGCAGGCGTTCGCGCAACTCGACGAAGTTCTCGATGATGCCGTTGTGAACCAGGGCCAGGCCGTGGGAGATGTGCGGGTGGGCGTTGACCTCGGAGGGGCGGCCATGGGTCGCCCAGCGGGTATGGCCGATACCGAGGGTCGCGGTAAACTCCTCCGCTGCGAGGTTCTCGGTCAGGCGGGCGAGCTTGCCCTCGGCGCGGCGCACCGTGATTCCCGAGGGCTCCAGCAGGGCCACTCCTGCCGAGTCGTAGCCGCGGTACTCGAGGCGCTCCAGACCCCCCAGCAGGACCGGAAGGGCGGGTTGTTTACCGATGTAACCGACGATGCCGCACATGGGTTCCTCGGGAGATGGGGGATGGGGATCGGGGGGTGAGGGAGTGGTTGGCCGCGATGCGGCCAGATCATTTGATCATGGACTTCTTTGCCTCACTGCGGTCATGCTCGTTGCCGGGGTGAGGAACGAAGGCTGCGCGGTGGGAGAATGAACAGCGGCCTGCGGTGGCAAGCAATGATGCCGGAGGAGTACCACCAACAGGTCATCCGGCGCGCAGCGCCGACCGTACCCCCCACCCCTCATCCCCCACCCCGCTTCTTTTTCTCCGCGGCGATCCGGCATGCACGATCGAGGTACTTCTTGCCCGCTTCCGGGACGTTCTTCTGCGGGGCACGGGAGACGCACAGGGCGCGCGGCGGAACGTCCTCGGTCACCGTCGTGCCGGCGCCGATCAACGCCTCCGCGCCGACGGTCACCGGCGCCACGAGCTGGGTGTCGGAGCCGATGAACACGCCGTCATCGATCACGGTGCGGTGCTTGTTGGCGCCGTCGCCGACGTTCACCCCGGAACCCATCTCGGTATCGCCGATGTAGCTAAGATGGCTCACCTTGGAGCCCGTGCCGATGCGCGACTTCTTGACCTCGACGAAGTTGCCCACCCGAGCCCCCTGGCCCACATCGGTGCCGGGTCGCAAGCGGCTGAACGGCCCGATCTGGCTCCCGGTGGCGATGCGGCACCCCTCAATGTGGGAGTAGCCCAGGTCCCGGACGCCAGCCTCGACCTCGGTGTCGAAATAAGTGGAATAGGGACCGATCTCGCAGCCGGCACCGATGCGTGTGGTGCCGCGGAGGTAGACGCCGGGGTGGAGGACGGTATCGCCTCCTACCTGCACCCCACTCTCCACGTACGTGGCGGCGGGGTCCACGAAGGTGACGCCGCTCCCCATCAACGCCGCGTTGACCAGACGGCGCGCGTGGGCTGTCGCGTGGGCGAGATCGAGGCGGGAGTTGATCCCCAGTACCTCGGTCGGCTCGGGGTAAGGCAGGGCCTCGACCACCAGCCCCTCGGCGATCGCCATCGCCACTACGTCAGGGAGGTAGAATTCGCCCTGGGCGTTATCACTCGTCACGTTGGGTAGAGTGCGCCGTAGAAGCTCGATGTCGAAGCAGTAGACGCCGGCGTTGATCTCGTGGATGGCCAGCTCATGGGGCTGGGCGTCCTTGGCCTCGACGATACGCTGGAAGTGGCCTGCGTCGTCGCGCACGATGCGCCCCAGGGCGCCCGGTACCTCTACCATAGCGGTGAACAGGGTGACCGCCGCCTG
>JASFUG010000212.1:0-5773 GCA_050050395.1 Nitrospirota bacterium | reverse complement strand
GCACCGTCGACGGCCTCATCGGCGACCGTCCCGCGGTGGCCGGGCGCCTCCTGGCGCTGCTCAACGCCGAGGAGACCGCCTCGTGAAACGGGCGACCGCCACCTGGCTGAGCGGACCGGTGCTCCGTGCGCGGCCGGTGGAAGGGTCGTTTCGCCTCCGGGAGGCGGTGCACGTGGGCGATCAAGCCCTGCTGGGGGAGGTGATCCGGATCCAGACCGACGAGATCGTGGTGCAGGTGTACGAGGACACCACCGGCCTGCGCCCGGGCGCCGAGGTGCGCGGCACCGATCGCCTCCTCGCCGTGCGGCTCGGCCCCGCGCTCCTGGGCAAGATCTTCGATGGCCTGCTACGCCCGGTCCGCGACATCAGCGACCCGTACGTGGCGCCCGGCCATCAGGACGTGGCGACGGAGTCCCTGCGCTTCGTTCCGGGCGTCCAGGTGGGCAATACGCTGGCGGGCGGTGCCGTGTTCGGCACGGTGGGCCGGGACCCGAAACCCGGCGGTCGCTGCCTCGTTCCCCCGTACCTCGCGGGCGAGGTCGTGGACATCGCCGCCGCGGGCGAGTACCCGGAAGACGCCCCGGTGTGCCGCCTGAAAGATGCGGCGGGACACATCCACGACGTGGCGATGAGCCATCCCTGGTCGGTACGCGACCCGCGGCCCGTCGCCGCCCGCCTCCCCGGCGACGAGCCCCTGCTCACCGGTCAGCGCATCCTCGACGGCCTGTTCCCGGTGGCGCGCGGCGGGACGGCGGCGATCCCCGGTGGCTTCGGCACCGGCAAGACCGTGTTGCTGGAGACCCTCGCCAAGTGGTGCAGCGCCGACATCATCGTCTACGTGGGCTGCGGCGAGCGCGGCAACGAGATGGCCTCCATGCTCGGCGAGTTCGTGGAGCTCACCGATCCGCGCACCGACCGGCCCTTGATGGAGCGGACGGTGATCATCGCCAACACCTCCAACATGCCCGTGGCCGCCCGCGAGGCGAGCATCTACACCGGCGTCAGCGTGGCCGAGTACTTCCGCGACCAGGGGCTGCACGTCGCCCTGATGGCCGACTCCACGAGCCGCTGGGCCGAGGCCTTGCGTGAGGTCTCCGGCCGCCTCGGCGAGCTCCCCGGCGAGGGCGGTTTTCCCGCGTACCTGAGCAGTCGCCTGGCCGAGTTCTACGAGCGGGCGGCCATCGTCCGCACCCTGGGCGGAGAGCCCGGGTCCGTGACCGTGATGGGGGCGGTCAGCCCACCCGCCGGCGACTTCTCCGAGCCGGTGGTCAGCCATACCCAGCGCTACGTGAGCACCCTCTGGGCCCTCGACCCGCAGCGCGCCCACGCCCGCTTCTACCCGGCGATCCACCCTCTGCAATCCTATAGCGAGGCGGCGCCGCGCCTCGCCCGCTGGTGGCACACCCAGGGCAACAGCCGCTGGGAGGAGCTGCGACGCCGCTTCCTGATCCTCCTGGAGCAGCAGGCGCGGCTGGAACGGATGGCGCGCATCATCGGCAAGGAGAGCCTCCCGCCTAGCCAGCGCCTGATCCTGCTGTGTGCCGAGCTGGTCAACCAGGCCTTCCTCCGCCAGTCGGCCTACTCGCACATCGACCGCTTCGCGTCGCCGGCGCGCCAGACCGCAATGATGCGCCTCCTGGGGCGCTTCCTCGACCTGGCCGAGGAGGCCGTCGCGGCGGGCGTCGCGCCGGAGCGGGTCGCGGATCTGGAGGTCTATCGCCGGCTCCTGCGCCACGGCGAGGAGATCGGCGAGGGCGAGGAGGAGCAGTTCGCCGCCTTGCAGGAGGCGCTGGAACGCGCGTTCGTGCCCCTGATCGCGTCACCGGCCGAGTCCAAAGGCCAGCCCGTGGAGTCGGAGGTGACGACGTGACGGCACCGATGAGCCACGCCCGCCTGGTGGTCGAGGGGGCGGCGACGCGCCTGGAGGGGCCGCTCCTCTTCCTGGAGCGGACGGTGGAGGTCGGGCTCAACGAGGCGGTGGAGATCGAGGGCGACGACGACCGCCGGCGCCTCGGCCGCGTGGCGGTGGTGGACGAGACTTCCCTGGTGGTGGAGGTGATGGAGTCGACCGCCGGCCTTGGCCTGACGACCACCCGGGTGCGCTTCCCCGGCCGCCCCCTCGAGTTCTCCGTCGGCCCGGGCATCCTCGGCCGGGTGTTCAACGGCATCGGACAGCCCCTCGACGGCGGTGCCCCCCTCCCCGCCCGCCGCACCCTGCGCATCGAGGGTCTGCCCATCAAACCCGCCGCGCGACTGGCGCCGAGCGAGTTCATCGAGACCGGCGTCACCGGCATCGACTTGCTGAACAGCCTGGTCCGTGGCCAGAAGCTGCCGATCTTCTCCGGCGGCGGCCTGCCCCACGACCGCCTCGCGGTGGACATCGCATGCAACGCACGGCTGCTGGCCGGCGAGGCGCGCGACTTTGCGATCGTGTTCGCTGCCATCGGCGTGCCGCACGACAGCGCGGAGTACTTCCGGCGCGAGGTGGAGGGCAGTGGGAACCTGGAGCGCACCGCCCTGTTCCTCAACCTCGCCAGCGATTCCAGCGCCCAGCGCCTGCTCACACCGCGCTTCGCCCTCACCGCGGCGGAGTATCTGGCCTTCGTCGAGGGCCGCCACGTGCTCGTGGTGCTCACCGACATGACCAACTACTGCGAGGCCCTGCGCGAGGTCGCGGCGAGCCGCGGCGAGGTACCGAGCCGCAAGGGGTTCCCGGGCTTCATGTACTCGGACCTGGCCAGCCTCTACGAGCGCGCCGGACGGATCCACGGCCTGCCCGGCTCACTGACCCAGCTCCCGATCCTGTCGATGCCCGCGGATGACATCGGCCACCCGATCCCGGACCTTACCGGCTACATCACCGAAGGGCAGATCGTCCTCGACCGTGACCTCCACCGGCGCGACTGCTACCCGCCGATCAAGGTCCTGCCGAGCCTCTCCCGGGTGATGAAGGACGGCACCGGCGAGGGGTATACCGACCCGGTCCATCCCGCCCTCGCCAACCAGCTCTACGCGGCGTACGCACGGGCGGCACAGGTGCGGATCCTTGCCAGCGTGGTGGGCGCGGAGGGGCTGTCCGAGACCGACAAGGCATACCTTGCCTTCGGCGACGCGTTCGAGTCGACGGTCGTCAAGCACGGCGCACCGCGCCCCCTGGCCGAGAGCATGGCCGCCGGCTGGCGCGCCCTGCGCCTCCTGCCGCACAGCGAGCTGCACCGCCTGAGCGATGAGGAGATCGAGCGCCACCTCGCGCCACTCGGTGCCGCCACCACAGGAAAGGAGGAGGCGCCGTGAGGGAGCTCACCGCCACCCGCAGCGTGCTGCTCGAGCTCAAGGACGAGCGACGCGGCCTGACCGAGGGCTACCAGTTCCTCGACGAGAAACGGATGGTCCTCGCTGGCGCGATCCTGGACGAGCTGCACCGCTATCAACCCGCCGCCGAGCGATTCCAGGCAACCTTTGCCGCGGCCGTCACCGCCCTGCAGGCGGCCCTCGGGCGCCACGGGTTGGAGGGGCTCCTCGTCTACCCCGCAGACTCCCTCGACGCCGCGCAGGTGGATGTCGACAGCCACACCATCCTCGGGGTCGCGGTGCAGCAGGCGCGGCTCGACGGCGAGATCGGCGAAGCCGCTCCCGCAGCCAACCCCTCCCCCGAGGCCGTCGCCTGCCGCCAGCGTTTCGCCGAGGTGCTGAATCAGGCCGTGGCCCTCGCCGCCCAGGCCGGGAATTTGGAGCGCCTCGGCCGCGAGTATCGCCGTACGGCGCGGCGCGCCCGAGCCCTGGAGGACGTCCTGCTACCAGAGGTCAACGAGGCGGTCGCCGACGTCGAGGGACGCCTGGAAGAGATCGACCGTGAGGAGGCCATCCGCGTGCGCTACGCCGTCGGGGCACAGGAGGAGCTCCCTTGATGTACGCCGCTCGCCGAGGTGAGTCGCCGTTCCCTGGCGGGTGAAAGCGAAGTCCGCGACGCCGTCCACGCGCTAGGAGGCACGCGTAGGGCGGGCTCTGCCCGCCATGCCGGGCGAAGCCCGGCCTACAGAGCACTTGGTGGTCACAGCCGCCTGGAGGGCCAACTTCGGTCGCGAACCTGGCTCTGGACGACGGCGGGCCGCGCAACGGTTCGCGGGCAAGCCCGCTCCTAAAGGCACTCTGCCTTACGGCGAACGGACCACCACCAGCGGGGGGATCCCGCCGCTACCGGCCAGGCGGGTGGCGAGGTCGCGGAGGGGCCGGCGGCCGACCGCTACCGGCCTGCCGCCGATGACCAGGAGGTCGTGGTCACCGTCGGCGCACGCGGCGACGATCTCCTCCAGGGGATCCCCGGCACGAATCAGGGGGCGGTATTCGACCGCCGCGGCCGCCGCACGACGCGCGAAGTCGGTCAGGGCCTCCTCCGCCCCGTCGGCGAGGCAGCGGTCGATGTGGTCGAGGTATGCCTGGCGGCCCTGGGCGTAGATCTCGTTGTAGAACTGCTTGAGGTAGGGGTCCTTGACGTGGAGGGCGGTCACCGAGGCGCCGCTGGTCCGTGCCAGACGCAGCGCCCACTCGATCGCCGCCTCCGTGTGCGGTTGCCCATTGAGTGCCAGGAGGATGTGGCGAACCGGCGCGGCCGGTTGTTCGTCGGAGGGCATGGAGAGCAATCCGTAGGGTGCGCCAAGCGTAGCGCGGCGCACCGTCCGCTATCGATCCAGTCCATCACGGCGGTGCGCTTCGCCGTCGGCTCAGTGCACCCTACCCGAGCCGATCAATGCCCGCCGGTGACCCGCAGCAGCTCGGTCCCGATAACGACCACGGCGATCAGGCCGAGGGCGGCCTTGGCAAACGCCGTGCCGGCGCCGATGGCGAACGCGGAGCCACCGGCCTTGCGCATGTCGTCGATGGAGATGGACAGGCCGATGCCGGCGAAGCCGATGGCGAAGAACCACTTGTAGACGGCGTTCATCGCCCAGAACGGCGTCCCCGCGTCGTGAGGTCCTCCCAGAGCGGCCAAGTGAAAACTGTTCAGGATCACCAGCAGGAAGAACCCCAGGATGAACACCGGGAACTTGTCGCGGACCGTCTTCAGAAAGGAGGCCTTTTCTCCGTACTGGGCGCGCAGGCCGTAGAACCACACCGTGTACATGACGATGAACGGGATGAGCATGATGCGGGCCGCGTTGATGAGCACCGCCGTGTTGCGCGCCTCGTCGCCATACCACTCCGCCGCGGCGACGAGCTGTGCGGTGTTGAGAATGGCCACCGCGGCCCACGCGCCAAACTGCGGCTCGGATACCCCGAGCGCCTGCCCCACGTACGGCATGAGGAACAGCATCAGGGTCCCGAACAACAATATGGTGCCGATGGCGTAGGCGATGTCGAGCGGTTTGGCCTTCACCACCGGCGAGGTGGCGATGATCGCCGACACGCCGCACACGCCGGTGCCCGCCCCCATGATGCCGCCGAGCCCGTCGCCCACGCCGAACTTGCGACACAGCCACATGACGATGATCGCCGTCCCGAAGATGAAGATCGCCGTGAGGGCCAGCCCCACCCCGCCTACCTTCAACACGTCGGTCCAGATGTAGTGCACCCCGAGGATGATGATCCCCGGCTTGATGAACGGCCGGGCGATCCCCATGCCGGGGTGGAAGACCTTCGCCACGCCGATGGTGTTGCGGATCAGGATCCCACCCACGAGAAGGAGCGCCACGTACTTGAGCTGGCACGTCTCGTAGAGAAAGGTCGCCCACGGCCAGCGGTCCCCCACCTTGCCGCCCACGGCGGCGAGGGCCTT
>JASFUG010000211.1:0-5801 GCA_050050395.1 Nitrospirota bacterium | reverse complement strand
CCGATGGGGGCGATCCTCGACCTCCAGCTCCGCCGCCTGCGGGAGCGCCTGGCCGACCACCGCATCGCCCTGGAGCTCGACGACGCGGCGCGCGCCTTCCTGGTGGAGCGCGGCTACGACCCGGCCTACGGTGCCCGTCCCTTGAAGCGCGCCATCACCCGCTACCTGGAGACGCCCCTGGCACGCGACATCATCGCCGGCCAGGTCCCGGACGGCAGCACCATCGACGTGGCGGTGGGCGGCGATCGCCTCGCGTTCACCCCCGTCATCGAGGGCGAGGTGGTGGACGCGGGGTAGGTGGCGATCGGCTGTTAGCGATCAGCTCTCAGCTCGACGGGGCGACGAATCGTCGTCGGCAATTTCAGTAGAAACGGAATCCCTCCGGCGATCGTCCTCCCAGCGTAGCGGCGGGGGTTCTAAACGTAGAGCCAAACTCCCACAAGCCCGCGAGGAGCGCGCAGAGACAGGGCCAGGCGCCGGGCGCATCGGTTGCGCCTGCATCCGGCTCTTACCCATGGTGCCGGCGCCTTCTATCTCCTTGGTATAGTTGAAAGGAGATCGCATACGGACGATCGACGGCTGCATGCATTCGTGACTATGATGATCAGGAGGCCCAACGGGAACTCGAGGGGGAGAGAGGACAGTCATGCACCCTGCCAAGATCAGCGGTTACGTTCGCGCTCAGAGCCATCCCGATGATCCGCACCACGGCCACTCGCGGTTCATCACGATCTCGCGCCAGTACGGGACCGGCGGCTACGCGATCGGTGAGCTGATCCTGCAGCTCCTCAATGCCGGTCGACCTGACCGCCCTTGGGAGCTGTACGACAAGAACCTGGTGGACAAGATCATCGCCGATCACAAGCTGAGCGAGAACCTGCGCAGCTCGCTGGAGGAACATCAGACCTCGAAGCTGGAGGACTGGGTCGGGAGTGTCCTGGAGGGCAAGCCGCCGCAGGTGGTGCTGGTACAGAAGACCGCCGTCACGGTCCGCTCCCTGGCCCTGCGTGGCCATGCGGTGATCATGGGACGCGGCGGATTCGCCATCGCCCACGATTTACCGGGCGGGGTGCACGTGCGGCTCGTGGCGCCCTTGGAGGACCGGATCGACTACACCTGCCGCATGACCGGCGAGAGCCGCAAGGCGGTACGCAAGAAGACCGAGCGCATCGATAAGGAGCGCCGGGAGTTCGTCCAGGCGTACCACGGGGGCAACTCCGACGACCCGACCCAGTTCCACTTGGTACTCAACACCAGCCGTCTGGGGTTCGCGCGCTGCGCGCGGATCATTGCCGAACTGCTGATCGACCAGGGGTAGGCGCGACACCCCGCACGGGGTAGGCCAATGAATCGCCCGGCTCCGGAAACGCCACCCACGCCGGCCGAGGCCGCCCTCGGCCAGGTGTTGCAGGCGGAACGCGAGACACGCGAGGCGGTGGCGGAATGCCGCCGGCGCGCCGAGGCGATCACCGAAACCGCGCGCGGGCGGGCACAGCACATACGCGCACGCACCGAGCAGCGGATCGTGGCCCTCCATGCACGTGCCGACCGGTCGGTCGCGCGCACCGTCGCCGCCGTCGAAGCCGAGGCGCGGTCTCTAGCCATCCCCCTGGAACTGGATGAGGCCCAGCGCACCGGCCTCGACCGGGCGATCGCCACCCTCGCGGCCGAGCTCTCCGGAGGGCCGCCATGACCGTGGGTGCGGGGTTCGCCTATCTCCAGGCGCGTCTCCAGGCGCACTACGGCACACGGCCGGACGATGCCGCATGGCGTGCCCTGGACGGGACACGTGGAGTCGCTGCGTACCTTGCCGAAGCCCGCAAGTCGGGCCTTGCGCCATGGGTCGCCTCCATCGGTCGGGGCGATGACCCACATTCCATCGAACAGGCCCTGCGCCGGCGGCTCCACGAGACCATCGGCGAGATCACTGGCTGGGCACCGGCGTCGTGGCGGCCGGCCGTGACCTGGTGCCACTGGCTCCCGGACTTGCCGCTCCTCGGCCACCTGCTGGTGGATGGGCCACCGCCAGCCTGGCTGTCCGACGACCTCCGGCTACACGCGTATCTCCGCGAGACGGCGACCCAACGGCGCGCAGCGCTGATCGAGGCGGGGGGAGGCTGGCTCGTCGAGGGATGGGAGAGCGGCGCGCCCGTGGCGGCATGGCTCGACGAGTGGCGCCGCCATTGGCCACGGATCACCGGCGCCGCCCGTCGGCCCCTGGAGGAGCTCTTCGGATCGACGTTGGCCCATCTGCGCGACTTCCCGGCCTACCCCATCGGCGATGCGTGGACTGCACGGTATCGCTTTCAACACCAGCTGAGCCGCCTGTTCCGACGCCATCCGATGCAGCCGGCGGCCCTGTTTTCCTACCTCGCCCTGTTGTGCCTGGATATCGAACGGCTGCGGGCGGGACTGGTGGAGCGAGCGGTGTTTGCGCCGGTGGAGGTCAAACCGTGAGCCTCCGGCCGGTACCCGCGCGCTGGTTCGAGGTGGTCTGCCCGCGCCTCGACACCGATCGCACCGTCGCCCTGCTCGCGTACACCGGCGCCGTCGAGGTGGAGGCGTGCGACCTGGCGAATGACGTTGTGCGCAGCCGCGAGCTTGCCGACGGTCTGGCAACCTATCGCCGGCTGGCGTCGAGCTACGCGCGCTACTGGCGTGGACGGCGCCTGCGTTCCACGGGGCTGACCGCCGCACCTCGACAGCGGCTGCGCCGGGCCATGGCCCGGATCGGCCGATGGCGGCGCGAAGCCGATCCGCGCATCCGTCGCATCGAGGCCCTGGAGGCGAAGCGCCGCCACATCATCCTGTGGCGCGACCTGCTCACCGGTCGCGAGGAGCGTCACATCGTGCTGCGCGACCTCCTCACCACCGGCCCGGCGCTGACCACGGTCTTCGCCCTGCTGCCCGCCGGCACACGCCTACACCCGCCTCGTCCAACCGTGGTCCTGCGACTCGCCGACGAGGACCAGGAGTGGCTGATCGCGGTGGCACCCGCATCCCAGGGTGTGGCATTGCGCCAGCAAGTTGTCGCGGCGCACGGGCGGGTCATCGACGCACCCGCCTGGCTATATCGTTCCGCCGACGAGGCGGTGGCCGTCGCCAACCGGCGTCTCACCACCCTGGAGCTGCGCCTGGAGCGCCTCTACGGGGAGGTGGAGGTAGCGTATCAGAACCTCGATTTGGACGAGGCCCTGGGCGACCTCACCTACCTGGGGTGGTTCGTGGAAAAGGTCGGGAACCTTCCAGCGACCGACCACTTCACGCGCATCACCGGCTGGACCAGCGACCGCACGGGCGAGGCACTCGCGGCGGCCCTGGAGTGGGAAGGGGCACGCGCCTTGCTCCACTTCCCACCGCCCCCCGCAACGGCACATCCCCCGCAGCTGCTGAGCAACCCGTGGTGGGCGAGACCCTTCGAGCTACTCACCCGCGCCCTCGGCACCCCGGCGGCACACGACGCCGATCCCAGCCCATGGCTCGCTTTGGTGGTACCGCTGCTGTTCGGCTACATGTTCGGCGACGTGGGCCAGGGGCTGGTTCTGGTCGCCTGCGGCTGGACGATCCGCCGCCGCTGGGCCGCCGGGCGGCTGATCATCGCCGCCGGCATCGGTGCCAACATCGGCGGCGTGCTGTTCGGCAGTGTCTTCGGCCGCGAGGACCTCATCCCGGCCCTGTGGCTTTCACCCCTCCACGCACCCCTCACGGTGCTGGCGATTCCCGTGGCCCTGGGCATCGCCCTGCTGTCCCTCGGCCAGGGGCTCAACGGCCTGCAGGCCGCGTGGCAAGGACGGCTCACGGAGTGGCTGTGCCGCGATGCCGGCCTGCTCGCCACCTACTGGGGCGGTGCAGGGCTGGTGGTGGACGCGCGATTTCGCTTCCTGCTGCTCGCCGGCCTGGCGTGGCATCTCCTCGCCCGGCTGTGGCTGGAACGCCGCTGGCAGGTCGTCGCCGCCGCCGCCGCATCCTTGCTGGAGGAAGGGCTTCGGCTGGCGGTGAACACCGTGTCGTTCGCCCGGGTCGGTGCCTTCGCCCTCGCCCACGCCGGTCTGTCGGTCACCGTCGTCGCCCTGGCCGATGCCGCTCCGCCGGTCGCGGCCGTCCTGGTGATGTTCGTGGGCAATCTGATCATCATCACGCTGGAGGCGCTGGTGGTGTCGGTACAGACCTCGCGCCTGGTCCTGTTCGAGTTCTTCACTCGCTTCGTCCACGGTGCGGGGCGACCGTTCCGGCCCCTGGCCCCCCCTCCCGTCGTCCTGAGTCCGGAGCTGTGACCCAACCCGCCATACCGCTACCTGTCCCCCTATGAAGAACGCAGGCTGGAAAGGAGGGTCTAATGACATTCCGAGCTAAACCGGCGGTGCTGCTCACCATCGTGGCCGTCGTTCTTACCCTGGTGCTCTCGCCCCTGTTCTGGTGGCCCGAGGCGGCGGCCGCGACCGCCGAGTTGACCCGCCTCGACCCGATGGTATGGAAATGGGGGCTGATGGCGGCCGCCGTCGCCACGGGCGTGTCGACCCTCGCCGCCGCCTACGCGGTCGCCACGGTGGGGAGCGCGGCGGTCGGCGCCCTGGCGGAGAAGCCGGAGCTGTTCGGCCGCCTCCTGGTCCTCGTCGGGCTCGCCGAGGGGATCGCCATCTACGGCCTGATCATCTCCATCCTCATCATCAACCGGTTGATCTGATGGCCAACGTGGTCTTCATCGGTGACGAGGTGGCTGCGGCCGGGTTCCGCCTGGCCGGCGCGCGGGTGGTGGTGCCGCAAGCGGGAAGGGCGGCGGAGGCCCTGGCGACGGCGCGCGACGAGGCGGACCTCGTGCTGATCGGCGCGGAGACCGCGGATGGCCTGCCGCACGCAGTCTTGGGTGAGGCCATCGCGGCACGTTCGCCATTGGTCTTCGTGGTGCCGGATGTCCGCGGGCGCATCACCCCGCCCGACCCGGTGGCGAGCCTCCAGGGGCAACTGGGAGTCACGGAATGACGCTGCGAGAACGAGCAACGGCGCTGCTCGACGTGGTGGACGAGTACCGTGAGCGGGAGTGCCGGACGATCCTCGAACGGGCGCACTACGAGGCCGCTCGGGTCGAGGCGCGTGCCCATGCCGAGGCTCGCCGCCGAGTTCACGAGGCGGTAGTCCAGGAGCGCCAGCGCGCCGCGGTCGCGATCCGCGCTGCGCAGGCAGAGCTCCAGACCGAACGCCGCGGCTATCAACACCGTCGCGACCTCGCCCTGCTGGACCTGGCCTGGCCGCGCCTTCGCGCGGCCCTGGAACGGCGCTGGGAAGATGCTGCGGCGCGACAACAATGGGTCGCAGAAATGGTGACGGAGGCGCTGCGGCGCGTCCCATCGGGCCGATGGACCGTGTTTCATCCGCCGGCATGGCCCGCGGAGGAGCGGGAAGCGGCCATCGCGCAGCTCACCGCCACCGATGGCCCACCTCCAGAGCCAATGCCCGACACGGAGATCATCGCCGGCCTGCGACTGACCGACGGCGCCACCACCCTGGACGGCACCGTCGACGGCCTCATCGGCGACCGTCCCGCGGTGGCCGGGCGCCTCCTGGCGCTGCTTCAGGTAGACGAATCCGATGCACAGTCGTCCGCCGCGGCCGCTGGCCGCAGCACCGCGCCCCTCCCCCTGTCCCCCTCCCACAAAGGGGAGGGGGAACTTGCACCGAGCGATCGGCACGAAGCTCCCTCTCCCCCGGTGGGAGAGGGCCGGGGTGAGGGGGAGGCGAAATCCGCGGACGACGAAGGAGACCCGCCGTGAAACGGGCGACCGCCACCTGGCTGAGCGGACCGG
>JASFUG010000210.1:0-5855 GCA_050050395.1 Nitrospirota bacterium | reverse complement strand
TGCGAGTCCGGCGAAGGTCTCGCCACGCTGGACGGCGTGGAGACGTAACCTCTCGGGTGCCGCCTGGCGCCTCTGGCCCGGCGTGAGAGGCGCGAGGGAGGCAGTGATGGCCTCTACTCTGCGAGAGTCACGCGCAAAGGTTTCTGGGTCCCCGAAGGCGAAAGCAGTGACCGCGGTGTCACTTCGCACCCAGGTCGTGACTTGCAGGGTGAGGGGCGAGCCGTCGCTGGTCACCTGGAGATCGACCTGCCGTGCGTCCCGGGGTCGTGGCAACGGCCGCGGTTGGACCTGCGCGCCGATCTGACGGAGGAAGGCAGCCATCACCGTGTCGCTGGTCTCGCCAGCCCGGGTCGCACGCAGGCTCGCCTGCCATCCGAGCTTCGCATCCGGCGCCCGTAACGCGAGCCGCCCACGGGCGGTCTGAACCTGCCAGCCGCCGGGTACCTGCACCGCCACGTCGAAGCCCCGGTTGAGATAGGTTCCGGCCACCACCCTGCCTTCATCTTCGGACGGTCCGAAAGGGATCCCCTCGATCGCCTTCAAGTAGGCGACGCGCTCGACCCTCGACCCACCGGGTAACTCGGCGGCCCGCGCACGCAGCCGCTCGATGCGCCGGCGGGTGTCGGGGTGGCTGGCAAACAGGCCATGGAATCCCCCCTGGCCCGCGTCGCGTTCCTCACGCAGCAGGGTCTCGAAAAAGTGGTCGAGCTGTCCGGTGTCGTAGCCCACCGCCGCGGCGTACTCCAGGCCGAGCTCGTCCGCCTGTAGCTCGTTCCCCCGGCCGTAGCCGCTCACGGCCGCCGAAAACGCCAGATCGGAGAGCCGGGTCCAGTTGGCCAGTCCCGGCTGCAGGGCGACGGCCAGACCCTTGAGGAGCTGGTAGCCGGCCGCGTGCGTATAACGCTGCGCTCCGTGGCGCGCCGTCACATGACCGATCTCGTGGCCCACCACACCCGCCAGCTCCGCCTCGTTGTTGAGCTCTGCGAGTAGCCCACGGGTGACATAGATATAGCCGCCGGGCAGGGCGAATGCATTGAGTATCGGCGAATCAAGAACGGTGAACCGGTAGGTCAGGTGCGGTCGGTGAGAGACCCGTACCAGGGCCTGTCCGACCCTTTCCACGTACCGCGCGAGGGCCGGTACCTCCAGAGCGCCGTACTCGGCGACGATGTTCGGGTGCTCCTGCGCACCCAGGGCGATCTCCCGGCTCTCGCTGAGCAACGAGAGCTGGTGCTGGCCGGTGGCTGGATTGACCGCGCAGGCGACGACGATCGTCAGCAGGAGCCCGACGACGGCCACGCCGGCGCGGCCCACATGCCGCCTCTCCCGACGATCGCCAAGACTGGCCATCGGTCACCGGTAGTCCTTGATGTACTCGATGTTCTTGCGCACCGATGCGGCGGACGCCTCCATCAAGGCCTGCTCCTCAGGCTCCAGGGGAAAGTCGATGACCTTCTCTACACCGTTCTCACCGAGGACGCAGGGTACGCCCATCATCAGGTCGTGGATTCCGAACTCCCCATCGAGCGCTGCGACGGACGGCACGACCTCCCGGGTATTGTTCAGGATCGCCCGCGCCATCAGGGCCACCGCGGCGCCCGGTGCGTAGTAGGCAGAGCCGGTCTTCAGGTGGGCGACGATCTCGGCCCCACCATTCTGGGTGCGGGCGACGATCTCTTGTAGCCGTTGCTCGGGGATGAGCTGCCGCACGGGAATCCCATTCACCGAGCACATCCGCAGCAGTGGCACCATCTGGTCGCCGTGGCCGCCGAGAACCATCCCGACCACATCGCAGTAGCTACACCCGACTTCCTCGGCGACGAAGGTCTGAAACCGCGCCGTATCCAGCACACCGGCCATGCCCATTACCTTCGCCTTGGCGAGCCCAGACACCTGGCGCACGAGCTGGGTCATGATATCGACGGGGTTGGAGACGACAATGAAGCAAGTCGCCGGGGAGTGCTCCAGGATCGCGCGCGTCACCTGCGAGACGATCTTGGCGTTGGTGGACAGAAGGTCGTCACGGCTCATCCCCGGCTTGCGGGCGATGCCTGCGGTGATGACCGTGAGCGTTGAGCCCGCGGTGTCGGCATAGTCGTTGGTGCCAGTGACCCGCGTGTCGAAGCGCCGGATCGGCGCCGATTCCTGAATGTCGAGCGCCATACCCTGAGGCAACCCTTCGAGCACGTCGATTAACACCAGCTCTGCGACGCAGTTCATTTCCGCAAGAGCACGGGCCGCAGTGGCGCCCACGTGGCCCGCGCCAACGATGGTGACTTTGTTCATCATGGGGGAATCTCCGTGGTTGAAATGCAACGGGGATGGCACGAGGTCAGGGTGGAGCGACACGGCGCCTGCCCTTCCCCTCACCCCGAAGTGTAGGGGGCGGCCGGATCGCCCGACAAGCGACCGCGGCTTTCGTTCATGGAGGCTACGGAACCGCCGTCGGTCTTCCACGCGCCGCACCGCGCAGGCCGAGGCTGGCGCCACCGGCGATCAAGGCCAGGATGCAGCTTGCGGCGAACAGGCCGCGCGGGCCGATGACGTCGTAAAATAGCCCGCTACCTCCGAAGCCGAGGATCATGCCAACGCCATAGCTGGACAACGAATACAGGCTCTGCCCGGACGCGCGCAGCGGCCTGGGAAAGGCGTCGTGGGTGAAGTGGATCGCCGCGACGTGGAACGTGCCGAATGTGAAGGCGTGAAGCACCTGGGCGGCCGCGACAGCCGGCATCGCATCGGTGACGGCGAGAATCGCCCAGCGCAGCGCCGCAAGGGCCAGGGACAGGGTGAGAACGCGGCTCTCACCGAGCCGGCCCACCAGCCAACCGGCACCGTACATCACCACAAGCTCACTGATCGTCGCCAGGCCCCAGAGCAAACCGATGGTCGTACGATCGACTCCCACGGACTCCATGTAGATGGAGAAGAATCCGTAATACGCCCCGTGGGACATCTGCATCAGGACGCAACACAGGAGAAAGATCGCGAGAGTTGGCCGGCGCAGGATCGGAAATATCGCCGGGACCTCGTGGCCGACGGGATGCTCCACGGATGGAAGGGCCTCGACCGTGACCGCAGTGCAGACGCTGAGAAATACCAACCCGACAAGCACGCTGACCAGCGGGAAGACCGCCACCACCTTGCCGAACCCGACCGACAGACAGATAAAGCCGATGGTCCCCCATAACCGGATTCGGGCGTAGTCCCAGCGGCTCGCCGTCACCCGCTCGAGGGTCACCGCCTCCACCAGGGGCAGAAGCGGTACGTGGATCACGCCGTAGACCACCATGCACAGGAGCATGGCGGGGAACCGGTCGGCCAGTAGGTAGAGCGACGAGGCGACAACGCTACCCCAGGCGGCAACCCGAGTGGTCAGCCGCTGGCGCCGAGTTCGGTCCGCCCAGTGGATGAGGGCAAAACCGCTGATCACCCGGGCGGCGGGCACCACCATGGAGAGGGCGCCGATCTGCCACGAGGCGAAGCCGAGAGACTTGCAGTAAAGGTTGAAATACGGAAGGAAGACCCCAAGTACGGCGAAATACGAGAAGTAGAAGGCCGCGAACCTTCCCGCCCCGGCACTCCTCACTCCTCCTCCGTCCAGTTGATCCGAAACAACGTGCTCTCCTGCAGCTGGCCGAGATCGGCGGTTTCGACGGAGATGTCGAAGCGTCCCGTCGCCCCGGCGGCGAGCCTGCCGCCGGTACCGCCGTCGGTGGGCAAGATCGTCTCCCGTCGAATGTCGACGAGGGTATCGTCGCTGGCCTGGAGACCCCAGATGACCTCCGTGTTGAATGTCGTCCGGTCCCCGTCGTTCTCCACGGTGCCCTTCAGCCTGCGAGCCGTTCCGTCGGTCGACTCACTGCGGCCGTCTTCCGGAAAGATCACGCTGCTATCCGGCTCCGAAACGCCAGCGTTGGAAAAGCTGATGATGAAATCGCCGGTCTCCACCGGTTCGATCTCGTCCGGTGATCGGCCAGTGGCGATGCGGAAGAGTCCGGTCGCCGTAGCGTAGAGGCCGTCGCTGACGATCTTTTCACTGCTTGCGGTCTTGTCGTTGCGGGAGACGGTCTGCCCGATCAGTGGAACGGAGAGGCTCTCCTCACCGCCGCTGGTGAGGTTCAGGGTGACCTTGACGAGAATACCGGCGAGGGCGGACCCACTATTGTTGAACACGGTCCCATAGATCACATCCTCTCCGTCCTCAACC
Organism: Nitrospirota bacterium; assembly: GCA_050050395.1. Classification (GTDB taxonomy): domain Bacteria; phylum CG2-30-53-67; class CG2-30-53-67; order CG2-30-70-394; family CG2-30-70-394; genus DASWHD01. Next base: position 1,645 of record JASFUG010000210.1, on the reverse strand, counting down.
ATCTCGCCGAGGGTAGAGCCGTCGACGGACAGGCGCAGGCCGGAGATGTCGATGGTCTCGTCCGCGGTTGTCCCACGCCCCGTCGTGTTGTCGACGGGATCCGCAGCACTGGAATCACCCACTCCGTTGAAGCGGATCTCACAGCCGCCCATCTGGCCAACGGCGAGCAGGACGACGACAAGGAAAAACGGCAAGCGAACGGCCATACGGGGCTCCTGGGACTGAACCTGCGGGCCGTGGAGTGTAGAACACCGCCACATCCAGCGCATGCCCTCCAGCCCGCAGCGATCTACGGCAATGCCGTCCGGCCGCAGGGCCACGCCACGGTGACCCCACCCTATCGCCGTTTCACCACTCCCTAGCCGGGATCCACGTCGGGTGGCGGGATCTCGCCCACCACGACTCAGCCGGTGCGACCGACACCAATCTCCGTCGGCATGGCTCGGTTGCGTCCTGCCGCCTTCGCCTCGTAGAGGGCGCGGTCCGCGGCGGCGATCAGCATCTCGACGTTACCCTCGTCGTTCCCGATGCTGGAGGCCATGCCGAAGCTGGCGGTCAGCCTGAGAGGCGTCTCGTTCTCGAACATCTCGAGCGCCTCCACCGCGCACCGCATTCGCTCGGCGACAGCAATCACGTCGGCCGCCGCGCAACCAGGCAGAACGGCCAAGAACTCTTCCCCGCCGTACCGTCCTATCTGGTCGTAGCGCCGGATCCCCGACCGAAGGGAGGCCGCCACAGCCGTGAGGACTCGGTCGCCCGCCTGATGGCCACAGGCATCGTTGACCTGTTTGAAGTGGTCGATGTCGGCCATGATCACGCTCAGGGGATACTGCTGGCGCCGCGACTGCTCGTAGGCGACAGCACCACGATCAAGAATTGTACGGCGATTGAGGAGACCGGTCAGGGCGTCTGTCGTTGCCAGCTCTTCGGCCACGGCCAGCGCCTGGCGCAGCTCGTCTTGCAGGGTAAGGACGCGGCTGCCGACCGCCAACCGCGCGCGGAGCTCCGCACGATCCAGGGGTTTGGTGAGATAGTCATCGACCCCTGCGTCCATTGCCGCGAGGAAGCTTTCACGTCCCTCCTCGCCGGTGAGAAGGATGACGTAGATATAGGGCGACGCAAGGCGCTCCCGAATCAATTCCGTGAGCTGCAGGCCATCGAGGCCCGGCATGATCCAGTCGGTGATCACTAGGTTGGCGCCTGCATCCACCAGCCTGCGCCACGCCTCGAGTCCGTCGGCACACGCTACCACGTCGAACCCCCATTCCTGGAGGGTGTGCTCGAGCAAACGCCGGCTCACGCGATCGTCATCGGCGATCAAGATCCTCATAGCACCATCTCGGCCAGTGATTCCCGCAACCGCTCCAGCTCCTTTTCGATCCTGGTCAGGCTGGTCGTAGCCGTTGCGAGATCCCCCGCCCTTCCGTGTTGTTCGACCGCCAATGCGGCTTGCCGAAGCGGCTCGGCACCGATGTTGCCGGAGCTGCCCTTGAGCGTATGTGCGACCGTTGTGACCGCGGCGATATCCGCGCCAGCGATGGCCTCCGTCAAGGCGGCGATACGCTGGGCAGTATCCTCGACGAACAGGTTCATCAATTCATGAGCGAACGCGGCGTTCCCCCCAGCGATTTCACGCAGGCGCTGG
>JASFUG010000209.1:0-5864 GCA_050050395.1 Nitrospirota bacterium | reverse complement strand
ACGGGTACACCTCGCTGCGCTCGGCAGCACCCTCCGCGGGTTCGTAGGGGACCGGCGTAGGGTGCGCCAACCGAAGGGCGGCGCACCGGTTTCATCATGGGAGCGCCCCGGCGTACGGTTTGGCGTCCGACCACAGGAGGTGGCTGGCCTTCCACCGGAGGGCAAGGAGTGCCCCATTACCGGCGATATCGGCTTCCCGGCCGGCCGCTGTTTCTCACCCTGGTGACCGCCGGCCGCGCTCCGGAGTTGGTCGACCACTGGCCGGGTCTGCGCGAGGCGATCCGGCGAGTGCAGGCGCGGCGACCTTTCCGACTCGACGCGCTCGTGGTCCTACCGGACCACTGCCACTGCATCCTCGCGCTCCCGGACCGCGACAGTGATTACGCGACGCGGATCAATCAGATCAAGGGGGCCTTCTCCCGGGAGGTCCCGGACCTCTCGGTGGTGACGGCGAGCCGGCGCCGGCGCGGCGAGCGCGGGGTGTGGCAGCGGCGCTACTGGGAACACACGCTGCAGGATGAAGAGGATTACCGGCGCCACTTCGACTACCTCCACTACAACCCGGTCAAGCACGGGTACGTGGCGCGGTGTCGCGAGTGGCCGTATTCGACCTTTCACCGGTGGGTCGAACGGGGGATTTATGCGCCCGACTGGGGGTGTGGCGTGACGCCGCGAGGGGTCGATGAGGTCGCGGCGGGGGAATAGCTCGGTGCGCCTCGCTGCGCTCGGCAGCACCCTACGGAGGGCGTGTGCGAACCGCCGTAGGGTGCGCCAACCGAAGGGCGGCGCACCGTTGTGCGGCGCATCGCGCTGGGTTGGGGCACGGTGCATCTCGCAGTGCTCGGCGGCACCCTACGGGTGGCGTCAAACAGTTCCCCCGGACGGGCCCTACCCCTCGGCGATCTTGGCCCAGGTGTCGCGGAGCGACACGGTGCGGTTGAAGACCGGGTGGTCGGGGCTGGCGTCGGGGTCGGCGCAGAAGTAGCCGTGGCGCTCGAACTGGAAGCGCTCGCCGGCCGGGACGGTGGCCAGGGCGGGCTCGACACGGCAGCCGGTGAGGACCTCCAGGGAGGTGGGGTTGATCAGCTCCGCAACGGGCGCCTCCTCCAGGGCCGGGTACGGCATGGTGAAGAGGTGGTCGTAGAGCCGTACCTCGGCCTCCACCGCGTGGGCGGCCGAGACCCAGTGGATGGTCCCCTTCACCTTGCGGCCGTCCGGCGAGCCGCCGCCGCGGGTCGCCGGGTCATAGGTGCAGCGCAGCTCCACCACGTTGCCGGCGTCGTCCTTCACCACGGCGGTGCAGGTGACGTAGTAGGCGAAGCGCAGGCGCACCTCGCGGCCCGGGCCGAGGCGGAAGAACTTCTTGGGAGGATCCTCCAGGAAATCGCTCGCCTCGATGTACAGCTCGCGGGTGAACGGCACGCGGCGCGTCCCGAAGGACGGGTCCTGCGGGTGGTTGGCCGCCTCCACCCACTCCACCTCGCCTTCGGGATAGTTCTCGATCACCACCTTCAGGGGGCGCAGCACCGCCATGCGGCGCGGGACGGAGGGATTGAGGTCGTCGCGCAGGCAATGCTCCAGGAGCGCGATCTCGACGGTGGAGTCGGCCTTGCCGACGCCGATGCGATCGCAGAAGTCGCGGATCGCCGCCGGCGTGTAGCCGCGCCGGCGCAGGCCGGCGAGGGTCGGCATGCGCGGGTCATCCCAGCCGGCAACGTGGCCCTCGTTGACCAGCTGCAGCAGTTTGCGCTTACTCATCAGCGTGTGGGTGAGGTCGAGACGGGCGAACTCGATCTGCTTCGGGTGGTGGATGCCGAGGCGGTCGAGGAACCAGTCGTAGAGCGGACGGTGGTCCTCGAACTCCAGGGTGCAGATCGAGTGGGTGATCCCCTCGATGGAGTCCGACTCGCCGTGGGCGAAGTCGTACATCGGGTAGATGCACCAGGTGTCGCCCATGCGGTGGTGGCTGGCGTGGAGGATGCGGTAGATCACCGGGTCCCGCAGGTTGAGGTTGCCGGAGCCCATGTCGATCTTCGCCCGCAGGGTGTGCGAGCCGTTGGGGAACTCGCCGGCGCGCATGCGGCGGAAGAGGTCGAGGTTCTCTTCCACGGAGCGGTCGCGGTACGGGCTCGGCCGGCCCGGCTCGGTGAGGGTGCCGCGGTGCTCGCGGATCTCCTCGCCCGACAGATCACAGACGAAGGCGTCGCCCTGCTCGATGAGCTGGATCGCGTACCGGTAGAGCTGCTCGTAGTAGTCGGAGGCGTAGTAGAGGCGATCGCCCCAGTCGAAGCCGAGCCAACGCACGTCCTCCTGGATCGCCGCGGCGTAGCGCTCCTCCTCCTTGGTCGGATTGGTGTCGTCCATCCGCAGGTTGGTGAGGCCGTGCGGGTAGTCGGCGGCGATGCCGAAGTTGAGGCAGATCGACTTGGCGTGGCCGATGTGCAGGAAGCCGTTGGGCTCCGGCGGGAACCGCGTATGGACCCGCCCACCGAAGACCCCCGCCGCCACGTCATCGGCGACGATCTGGCGGATGAAGTCCAGGGAGCGCCTGGTCTCGGTGTTCTCAGGGGTCGTCATCTGGTTGCTACCCGACAAAAAAGCCAGCCGCGTATGGACGCGGCCGCAATCCTTAACCGGTCTCGGCGAGCAGCGCCAGGGCGCGGTCGATGCGGGCGAGGCAGCGCTCGCGGCCGAGGATCGACAGGATGTCGAACAGGCCGAACCCCACCGCCTTGCCGGTGACCGCGACGCGCACCGCGTGGACGATCCCGCCATGGCCGATCCCCTCGGCGTCGACGAACCCCTGCATGAGGGCCTCCAGGCCGGGGGGGCTGAAGTCCTCCGCCGTGGCCAGGAGGTCGCGGAACCGGCGCAGTCGCTCCCCCGCCCCCTCGGGCTTGCGCAGGCGCTTCGCGAACGCCTTCTCCTCGTAGACCAGCGCGCCGTCGGGGATGAAGAAGTCGCGGTAGTCGAGGATGTCGCCGGCCACCTTGATGCGATCGCCGGCGGCCGCGACGATGGCACTCACCCTCTCCCGCAGGGCGCCGTCGTCCAGGCCGGCGGCGAGTCCCGCCTTGCGCACGTAGGGTACCGCCATCTCCGCCTTCACCGCCGCCGGGAGCCGCTGCATGTAGCGCTCCTGGAAGGCGAAGAGCTTGGCGGGATCGAAGCTGGCCGGGGCCCTGTTGACCCGCTCCAGGGAGAACAGCTGCACCATCTCGTCGCGACTCAGCACCTCGGTGCGGTCGTCCAGGGACCAGCCCAGCAGCACCAGGTAATTGATGATCGCCGCCGGCAGATAGCCCACCGCCTCGTAGAAGTCGACGATCACCGGGTTGAAGGTGTCGCCGCTCACCGGCAGGCCGATGGCGTCGGCGATCGCCCGGCCGTGGGCGTCGATCTTCGCGAAGTCGGGGTTCTTGCGGTACTTGTCGAGCTTGCGCTTGGAGAGCTTGCTCTTGCTCCCAGGCTCCGCCACGTACGGCAGGTGGGCGTAGGTGGGTAGCTCGTAGCCCAGGGCCTGCGTGATGAAGATCTGGCGCGGGGTGTTGGACAGGTGCTCCGCGGCACGGATCACGTGGGTGATCTCCATGTCCCGGTCGTCCACCACGTTGGCGAGGTGGTAGAGACAGGTGCCGTCGGCGCGCTGGACGACGTGGTCCGGCTCCTGGACCCACTGCACCGCCATGGAGCCACGCACCAGGTCGGTGAACTGGCACATGCCGTCGCGCGGCATCTTGAGGCGCACCACGCCGCTGCGCCCCTCGGCGTCGAACCGACCGCGCTGTGCCTCGCTCTCCGCAGCCCAGCGGCGGCTGTAGATGAAGGGACGCCCGGCCGCCTTCGCCGCGTCGCGCTCCGCGGCCATCTCGTCGGCCGTGGCGTAGTCGTAGTAGGCGGCGCCCCGCTCCACCAGCTCGCGCGCCGCCGCCTGGTAGCGGTCGAGCTTCTGCGACTGGTAGTACGGGCCGTGCGGCCCCCCCACCTCGGCGCCCTCGTCCCAGTCGATCCCCAGCCAGCGAAACCCCTCGAGGATCGGCTGCAACGCCTCGGCCACGTTGCGTGCCTGGTCCGTGTCGTCGACGCGCAGGATGAATTGCCCGCCGTGGCGCCGCGCGAAGAGCCAGTTGAACAGGGCCGTACGCACCCCGCCGATGTGCAGGTAACCGGTCGGGCTGGGAGCGAAGCGGGTGCGGACCATAGTCTCGTCGCGGCTCATCTCGCGAGACCGCCACGCCGGCCCCGCCGAAGGGCGCGCAGCATACCCTCCCCGCGCGAGGCGATGGAATGGCGATCCGTGCCTGATCTGCGACCTGCCTCAGATCCTTCTACGCGGGAAACCAGGAAGCCAGGAGAAGGTGCATCGCCGAGGCCTCTTTCCTGGGTTCCTGGCTTCCCGCGTTCCCCTGAACCGTACCCACGCTACCTTTTGTCTGCCCGTGATGTGTGGACTCCCTCTCGTTCCGGGGGTATTAGGGGTAAGTCCAGCGCGACGGCGGAAGGCAGAGCCTCACCATGAAAATCGATCAGGCCTACCTGAAGCAGCTACTGAATGGATTCCTGGCGTCCGAGCGATCGTTCGTTTGGGTCGGCGACCTGCTGCACGACGGCGTGGAGCTGGACGACAAGTTCCTGTTCCACATGCAGATCCTGGAAGATCAGGGCTTCGTGGAGTGCCTCGACCGGCGTCTGGACATGGGCTATGAGATCGGCCTGGGGGGCGAGTTCACCTGGCAGAGCCGGCCCCTGCGCCTGACCGCCGCGGGCCACGAGTTCATCGAGGCACTGAACCGCAGCGAGATCTGGGAGGTGATCAAGACCGAGTTCCAGGACGCCTCGGTCTCCACCCTGACCACCGCCGCCAAGGGGTTGCTGGAGGCCTTCGCCCGCAAGCAGATCAAGAAGTACCTCGACCTGTGACGCTCGTCGGGCCGTAGGGTCGCCGGCACCCTGTCAGTCGTAGCCCTTGTCCCGCACCCTCGACTCTCCGGGCTGAACAATCGTTACGTCGTCCTCGGCCGTCCGGACGTGGCCGCCCGTCTGCTTGCCATCCCGGGGCGCGGCGCCGCTGTCGCCCTGCGGGCCAATCGGGGTTCCGGAGTCGTGCGCGACGGCCGGTGCGAGCCACGACCGGCGGGCGCCCCTACCTCCTGGAGAGACCGGATCCGACGAGCGACGCCAGCCGTCTCGGCATACGCCTAGCGCCGCGGCGCAATCCCCTCCCGGTCGTGGCGCACGGTGCGGGGTTCCGGGACCAGACCGGGAGCGAGGACCACGCTTACCGCCTCCCGCCCGTCACCGGGCGGAGACCGCGGCGGCCAGGCGTGGCACGGCAGGTCGCGCCGGTCGCCGGACCATGGGGGGTACCCAGAGGGCGAAGCCCGAGATCGCGAAGAGCAGGCTGGCGCGGAACCGGCCGCGCCGCACCTCTGCCCGCAGGTCGGCGGTGGTGGCAACGATGAGGCGGAAGTCGAGGGGGCGTTCCACCTCCGTCACGACACCGGGGTGACGTCGCCGCTCGAGGGCGTGCAGTAATTTCGCCTGGGTGCGCAGCGACAGCCGGCTGACCTCGTCGAGGTACAGGGTGCCGCCGGTGGCCGCGACCACCGCGCCGCCATCGATCTCGCCCTCGGCGGCGGCGGCCCAGGAGTCGTCACCGAACAGCGCGAGGTCGATCTCCTCCGCGCTGCGACGGCGACAGTCCACCGCCACGAAAGGGCCATCGCGCCGGGCCCCGAGATCGTGCAACCGACGGGCGAAGAGCGCACGATCCGCCGCGGTGGCGCTGGTGAGGAGGATCGGGATGAGGAGATCGGGCAACGCCAGGAGCGCCGCCCACTGGATACCGTCGTCCTCCATGGGAT
>JASFUG010000208.1:0-5878 GCA_050050395.1 Nitrospirota bacterium | reverse complement strand
TCGATGCTCCGGGTTAGTGGGAACAGGCGCTCCCCCTCCCTCCCGGAGGGGGCTGGGGGGAGGGCGTGTGGAACGAGCACTGCCCTGTTACCCACCGCCCCCACCCCAGCCCACCCCCGCCGGGGGCGGGCCCGTTGAAATGATAGAGGCAGGAAGTCAGTGTGAAAAAGCAGACCGTCTGCGAGCTCTTCGAGCACCTGCGCGCCGAGCGACCGGAGCCCAAGGGGGAGTTGGGGTGGTCGAGCCCGTTCGAGCTGCTGGTGGCGGTCGTGCTCTCCGCCCAGGCCACCGACGTCTCGGTCAACCAGGCGACCCGCGCGCTGTTCCCCGTCGCCAACACCCCCCAGGCCCTGCTCGCCCTCGGGACGGACGGGCTGATCCCATACATTCGCCACATCGGCCTCTTCAACAGCAAGGCGCGTCACCTGGTCGCCACCGCGCGGATCCTGCTCGACGAGCACGGCGGCGAGGTACCCAACGACCGCGAGGCGCTCATGCGCCTGCCCGGCGTGGGGCGCAAGTCGGCGAACGTCATCCTCAACAATGCGTGGGACCACGAGACCATCGCCGTCGACACCCACGTCTTCCGGGTCGCCAACCGCACGGGACTCGCCCCCGGCAAGACGGTGCGCGACGTGGAGGAACGGCTGCTCAAGGTGGTACCCGCGGAGTTCCGCCGCCACGCCCACCACTGGCTGATCCTCCACGGCCGTTACGTGTGCACCGCACGCCAGCCGAAGTGCCCGCAATGTCCCATCGCCGCGGAGTGCGGCTACCGCGACAAGACCCGGCCCGCCATGCCCCTGTCGCGTAAATCATCGAAGACGCCGCGGTAGTCGCCCCACGGATCCATCCTCCATCCAAGGAAGGCAGGAAGTTCAGGAAAGCAGGAAGGGCTGGCTGGCGTAATCGGTCGGAAAACAGCCATTCATGCCTTCCTGCTGTTTTCCTGCATTCCTTAGATAAACGGGAAATCGCCGCCGCCCTTGAGGCCACCCGGAGACTCCCTCATAAATGGTCATGGACGCCCTCGCTGCCGGCACCCAGCCGCCGTGGATCATCGCCCACCGAGGGGTCTCACAGCTGCTACCGGAGAACACCCACCCCGCCTTCGAGGCCGCCCTCCGGGCGCCAGTTGCCGGGATCGAGCTCGACTTGCAACTCTCCCGCGACGGCGTACCCGTGGCCTACCACCACCGCACGCTTGCGCGGGCCGGGCTGCGGGGAAAGCGGGTCCATCTGCTCGACTTCGCCAGCCTCAGCGAGCTCGACGTGGCCGGCTGGCTGACCACACACCTCGGCCGCCAGGCCATCCCGACCCTCGACGAGGTGCTCGACCGCTACGGCGGCCGTACGCGGCTCTTTCTGGAGGTGAAGGCCCGCAAGGGGGTCGACACCGGCCGCCGCCACCGCGCGTTGGCTCGCTGCGTGGTCGAGGCGGTGACGCGGCGCGGTCTCCGGGAAAGCGTCTACATCCTCTCCTTCGACCGCGCCGTGCTCACGGCCACCCGCAAGATCGCTCCGGCACTACACTACGTGCTCAACACGAAGTGGCCGGTGGCCGTGAAAGGCCGGCGCGGCGTCGCAGCCGCGGGCCTCTCCGCCGTATGCATCGACATCCGGCGCCTTACCCCCCGCTTTGCCAGTCAGTGCCACGCCAGTGGCCTCGCAGTGATCACGTATACGTGTAACTCGCGACAAGCCGTTGGCCGCGCCCAGGAGGCGGGGGTCGATGCCATGATCTCGGATCACCCGTTCTGGCTGGCCGGCTACCTCGATGGCCACCGGATGAAACGGTGAAGCGCGATTTCGATCGGCTGCGTGACGGGCCCTTCGACCTCCTGGTGGTAGGGGGAGGGATCTACGGGGCGTGGACGGCCTACGACGCGACCCTGCGTGGCCTCAGGGTCGCGCTGGTGGAGCGCACCGACTGGGCGGCGGGGACCTCCTCGGCCTCCTCCAAGCTCATCCACGGCGGCCTCCGTTACCTGCGCCACCTGTGGCTGCGCACGGTGCAGAAGTCCCTGCTGGAGCGCCGCACCCTCACGGACATCGCGCCGCACCAGGTGCGTCCCCTGCGCTTCCTCTTCCCGAGCTACCGCAGCCAGCCGGTGAACCGGCTGTCGATCACCTTTGGTCTCATCCTCTACGACCTCCTGGCCGGCCGCGACCAGCCGGTGGCTCGGCACCGCACACTGGGCCGCGAGGCGGTGGCCAAGGCCTACCCCTTCCTGCGTACCGACGCCCTGTCCGGGGGCTTCTTCTACGGCGACTGCGGTACGGACGATGCCCGCCTCACCCTGGAGGTGGTCGATGCGGCCCAGCGAGCCGGCGCGGTGGTGGTAAACCACGCACCCGTGGCCGAGCTGCTGCGCGCCGGAGGGCGCGTGGTGGGCGGCGCCGTGACCGACGCCGTGACCGGCGCGAGCGTGGAGGTTCAGGCCACGGTGACGGTGGTGGCCGCCGGCCCGTGGTCCCGCGGATTGATGGACGGGACGACCCGCGGCCGGCTGTGCCGCTTCACCAAGGGGGTCCACCTGGTCATGCCGGCCCTGCCGTGCAGCGACGCGATGCTCCTGGTGGCCGCCTCCGACGGGCGCGTCTTCTTCCTCATCCCGTGGTACGGCAAGACCCTGGTGGGCACCACCGACACCGCCTACGACGGGGATCCGGATGCGGTGGGGGTGGAGGAGACCGATGTCGACTACCTGCTCTCCGAGCTGCGTGTTCACGTCCCGGGCCTGGGGTGGCGGGAGTCCGACATCCTCGGCCGCTTCGCCGGCCTGCGCACCCTGCGCAACGTCCACGGCGTGGCACCCTCTGCGGTCACCCGGGAGTGGCGGCTGGAGAGTCCCGAGCCCGGCCTCCTCCTGCCGGTGGGCGGCAAGCTGACGTCGGCCCGCGTCGATGCCGGCCGGGTCGTCGCCGGGGTGCTGAAGAGCCTGGGGCGTCCCGTTGGCCCGGTGCCCACCGAACGACCCCTCCCGTGGGCGCCGGACGGGCCGTTCGCCACATGGCAGGCGGCGATGGCGGGGGAGGGAGTCGCAGCGGGCCTCGACGCGGAGACCGCCCGCTGGGCGACCCACCGCTTCGGGACGCGGGTCAAGGACCTCCACGACCTCGTTCGATCCAACGCGGAGCTTGCGCAGCGGGTGGTGGCGACGGCGCCGTTCTGCCGTGGGGAGATCGTCCTCGCCGCCCGCGACGAGATGGCCGCCACCCTGGAGGACGCCCTGCGCCGCCGGATGCCCGCCACCCTCTTCGCCGCCGTCGATGCGGCCGTCGCCGGCGATGCCGCCGACCTGATGGGCGAGGAGCTCGGCTGGGACGCGGCCCGTCGGCGACGCGAGGTCGCGGCCTTCCTCGGCGGTGCCGGGAGCGGTCCGTGATCGTCGCCATCGACCTCGGTACGACGCGGATCAAAGGGGGCGTGCTCGGCGACGATGGGGCGCTGGCGCCGGTGATCGCTTCGCCGGCCCCGCCCCTCCCGGGGGCCGGGCCGGTCCGGGAGTCCGATCCGGTGGCGTACGAGCAGGCGGCATCGGGGCTGCTCGACGAGCTGCTCGCCGCGGTGGACCGTGCCACCGTGCGTGTCGGCATCGCCTCCCAGCGCGGCTCGTTCTGCCTGTGGGAACGGGAATCGGGAGTCCCGGTCACGCCGCTGATCTCCTGGCAGGACCACCGCTCCGAGGGGTGGTGTGACCGCCACCGCGACCGGGAGGCGGAGATCCGCGACACTACCGGTCTCCTCCTCTCCCCCCACTACGCTGCAACCAAGCTCGCCACCCTCGTCGAGGCGGATCGTACGCTCGGACGACGGCTGGCGGACGGGAGCCTGCTGTTCGGCACCCTGGAGACCTACCTCCTGTGGCAGTGGAGCGGCGGCCGCAGCCACCACACCGATCTGACCATGGCCGCGCGCACCCTGCTGTGCGATCCGGCGTCGGCCTGCTGGGCTCCATCCCTGCTTGACCTGTTTTGCGTTCCCGTCGCTTGCCTGCCTGCGATCGGCGACAGCGGCGGACTGGCCATCCCGCTGATCGGGGGCGGGATGGTCACGGCGACCCTCGGCGACCAGGCATCCGCCGCCCTGGCGGTCGTCGGCGACGACCCGGACGCGGTCCTGGTCAACCTCGGCACCGGCGGCTTCGTCCTGCGACCCACCGGCGCCGCCATGCAGCGACGCCCCGGCTACCTCGCCGGACCGCTCCTCGCCGAGGGCGGCCGGACGCGAACCTTCGCCCTGGAAGGGACCGTCAACGGCGCCGGGCCGGCCGTCGACCGGTACGGTCCCGGTCCCACGGACCTGCCGGAGGTCGATCCCGCCCCGGACGCCTTCGCCCTGCCGGACCTGGCCGGCGTCGGCGCCCCCCACTGGCGACCGGACATCGCCCACCGCCTCTCCCCGGCAGCCGCGGCCCTCGACGCCGCCGGCCGCCGCCGGGTCGCCCTGGAAGGGGTGCTCTTCCGGGTACAGGAGATCGTCGCGGACCTGGGGGCGGACGCGCCACCGCACCGCATCCTGCTCACCGGCGGGCTCGCCCGCGACCCGGCGGCGGCGGAAGCGCTCGCCGGCTGCCTAGGCCGGACCATCAAAGTGGTCGACGAGGCCGAGGCCAGCCTGCTCGGCGCGGCGCGCCTCGCCGCCGGCATCACCGCCCCTCCCCGACTCGCGACTCACACGGTGCATCCCGGTCCCGCCGTCGCCTACCTGCGGCCGAAATACCTTCGCTGGCGCGCCTGGCTGTCCACGGTCCTCGGCGGGTGACACCTGGCTCTCCGGTCCCGCGTGGCCGCAGATGGCGGAACCGCCTTCGGCGATCCGCCACCGCCGATCCCAGATCGGATCGCCCCCTGTGCGGACCGCCGGCAAGCCAGTACCCTTGGGCCGGCCGTGTCACACTCCCGCACTATCACCGCCCCCGGACGACTCAACCGCGGCGATGTCCGCAACGCCTGTGGCAACCGCTCCTATGACCGCGGGCGGCGCTACTTTGACCTCGGTCGCGTCCTACACCTGGAGGTCGAGTGGCAAGATCTGGACACCCTCACGGCGATGGCCACGGTGCGCGGCACCCGGCCGCAGCCGTACCGGCAGGCGGTGCGGATCGGGTGGTCGGAGCGCGGATTCGCCCAGATCATCGGGCAGTGTACCTGCCCGATGGCGGTCAACTGCAAGCACGTGGCCGCCGTCTGCCTGGCAGTGCGCGAAGAGCTCCACGGCGGCGATCCCACGCCTCAAGCAGCCGAGCGGTGTCTCACTTGGCTCGACGAGGTGGCGGCGTCGGCGCCCGCCCCGTCTGCTGCGCCCCCCGCGGGTGATTTTCTGATCTACCTTCTGAGGCCGGGCACGCCCCGCGGCAAGCCGACCGTGGAGGTCGCGCTCACCCGCTGGAAGAAGGCCGGCGGGCTCGGCAAGCCGCGCCGGACCTCCCTCCAGAACTACACCTACGCCTACTACCGCCCCGGCTACCTCCAACCGGACGACGACGAGGTGGCGCCCCTCCTGGCGGGCCTGCGTACCGGCGGCTGGGGCGATCCGGTGGTCGCGGGGAGCGCCGGCTATTTCGCCCTCCTCCTCTTGCTGCGCACCGGCCGCTGTTTCTGGCACGACGACATCGCTCGGCCGTTGTGCCTCGCCGACGAGCGTCCCCTGCAGCTCGCATGGCGGACGCGGGACGACGGTGCCAACGAGCTGGTGGTGGCGGTGGAGCCGGGCGGCGAGATCCTGCTCACCGAGCCCCCCCTCTACCTCGACCCGGCGGCCGGCGAGGTAGGCCCGCTGGCGACGCGCGGTATCACCTCCCGCCAGCTTGGCCACCTCCTCGCCGCGCCGGTGGTCCCGGCGGCGGTCGCCGACCGGTTCAGCATCCACCTG
>JASFUG010000207.1:0-5878 GCA_050050395.1 Nitrospirota bacterium | reverse complement strand
AGAACCACGATACCCAGCCCCTCCAGGCCCTGGAGCAGGTGGTGGAGGGATGGTTCAAGCCGTGGGCCTACGCCTTCATCTTGCTGCGCCGCGAGGGCTATCCGTGCATCTTCCACGCCGACTGGACCGGCGCCGACTATGCGGATCGGGGGCGAGACGGGCGCGGCTGGCACCCCATCCACCTGGCCAGCCACGAGTGGATCCTGCGCCGTCTCCTCGCCGCCCGGAGACACTGCGCGTGGGGCGAGCAGCACGACTACTTCGACTTCCGCAACACCGTCGGCTGGAGCCGTCTTGGGGACGCGGACCATCCCCATTCGATGGCGGTGGTGCTCAGCAATGGCAGACAGGAGGGGTGGAAGTGGATGGACGTGGGCCGGCCGGGTGCCGCCTTCGTCGACCTCCTGGGACACCGCGGCGAGCGCATCGTCGCCAACGAGGACGGGTGGGGGCGGTTCACCGTCAACCCGGAGTCGTGCTCCGTATGGGTGGCGGAGGAGCAGGTACCCCAGCTCCATGCCATGCTGCCGTGATGGGCGCCGGAGTGCCGGAACAGGAAGGCCCCTGAGGAGGCCAGGAAGGCAGGAGCGGAAGGACTTGCCGGTCACCGGACGTTCTGTCGCGCGCGGCGTCGGCCCACGGTCTGTTGACCACGAAGGACACGAAGGGCACGAAGAGGCACCGTGCTCCCAATTTCGTGTCCTTCGTGCGCTTCGTGGTTAGAGAAACGGGAATTTCGAATGCCTCATCGGGACTGCATCTCCCGGTTTCCTGCCTTCCTAAGCGGCCCGTGTAGAGGCCGGTTCCGTTGCCGCGGTAGCTCGGGCAGAGTGAGGGATGCTCTGTCTGGGGATCGAGACGTCGTGCGACGAGACCGCCGTCGCGGTGCTGCGCGACCGGGAGGTGTTGGCAGAGCGCGTGGCGAGCCAGGTGGCCGAGCACGCCCCGTTCGGCGGCGTGGTGCCGGAGCTTGCCTCGCGGCGCCATCTCGAGACCCTCGACGGCCTGGTCACCGCGTCGCTGGGGTCCGCCGGGGTCGCGCTGGCCGACATCGACTTGATCGCCGTGACCCGCGGCCCGGGCCTGCTGGTTGCCCTGCTGGTGGGGATGCAATATGCGAAGGGGCTTGCCGCCGGCCTCGATGTGCCGCTGATCGGCGTCAACCACGTCGCCGCCCACCTCGAGACGGTGCATTTGACCGCGTCGGTGGCGTACCCCTATCTCGGGCTGGTCGTCTCCGGCGGTCACACCCACCTGTTCCGGGTCACCGGTCCCACCGAGCTCACCCTGATCGGTCACACGGTGGACGACGCCGCCGGCGAGGCGTACGACAAGGTGGGCAAGATGATCGGCCTACCGTACCCGTCGGGTGCGCTGCTCGACGACCTGGCCCAGAAGGGGGATCCGGCGGCGGTCCCCCTGCCGCGGCCGATGCTCGACCGGGACAACCTCCTGTTCTCCTTCAGCGGTCTGAAGACAGCGGTGCGTACCCATCTGAGCCGTTCCGGCCAGCTCCCGGAGGTAGGCGGTACCGCTCCCAGCGGGGAGGATCTCTGCGATCTGGCGGCGAGCTTCCAGGCGGCATCAGTCGAGACCCTGGTGGTCAAGACGGTGCGCGCCGCCCGGCAGGAGGGGCTGGAGCGGGTGGTGGTGGGTGGCGGCGTGGCCTGCAACTCGGGCCTGCGCGCGGCCTTCGCCGCCGTCGACGGGCTGGCGGTGCACTTCCTGCCGCCGCGCTATTGCACCGACAACGGGGTGAAGGTGGCGTTTCTCGGTATGGTGCAGTACGCCGCGGGCGTGCGCCACGACCTGAGGGTCGCGCCGATCCCCAACCTCGCCGCCCTCCTCGAGGCAGAGCACGACGCGAACGTGGCGGCGAAGGTCAACTGAGATCCAGCTAAGGAATGCAGGGAGAGGCAGACAGGCAGGATGTTACTCGGGGTCTTCCGGTTCTTTCCCTTCCTGCTTTCCTGAGCGTCCTGCACGCCTTAGAGGCATCGGTACACCGGTGGCCCGGCCCTTTCAGCTCCGTCGACGGAGGCGGGTTTTCTGGCGCCGAAGGTGATGGCGCCAGTGTGCGCTTTTGGCGATGATCTGGTTTTCTCTCGGGCGATGACCACGTCGACCATTACCACTCCGTTACAAATCGGTTCCGTCGAGTTGCCCAACCGGCTGATTGCGGCGCCGATGGCCGGGATCTCGGACCTGCCGTTTCGCGAGCTCGCCAAGCGCCACGGTGCCGACCTCGTGTGCACCGAGATGGTGAGCGCCGAGGCGCTGGTCCGGACCAACAACGGCCAGACCCGGCGTCTGATGCGCTACGAGGAGCACGAGCGGCCCATCTCCATGCAGCTCTTCGGCGGCCGGCCGGAGGCCATGGCCGAGGCGGCCAGGATCCTGTGCGATCACGGCGTTGACCTGATCGACATCAACATGGGCTGCCCCGTGAAGAAGATCATCAAATCCGGTGCCGGCGCCGCCCTCATGCGCTCGCCGGTCGAAGCGGCGGCGGTCGTGGCCGCCGTGGTCCAGGCGGCGGATCGGCCGGTGACCGTGAAGATGCGCGCCGGCTGGGACGCCGCGTCGGTGAATGCCCCGGAGGTTGCGCGCG
Organism: Nitrospirota bacterium; assembly: GCA_050050395.1. Classification (GTDB taxonomy): domain Bacteria; phylum CG2-30-53-67; class CG2-30-53-67; order CG2-30-70-394; family CG2-30-70-394; genus DASWHD01. The sequence continues at coordinate 3,267 of JASFUG010000207.1, read as the reverse complement.
CGTGTGAGGGGGCCGGGGCGGCGGCGGTCTGCGTCCATGCCCGCACCCGGGCCGATGGTTTCGGTGAGGTGCGTGACTACGACCTGTTCCGCCGGGTGAAGGCCGTGGTCGACATGCCGGTGATCGGCAACGGCGGGATCGATTCGCCTGAGGTGGCCGAGCGCCTCCTGGACGACTACGGCTGCGATGCGGTGATGGTGGGTCGCCGTGCCCTCGGCAACCCGTGGGTGTTCGCGGCGATCCGTGCCCGCCTGCGGCGTGTGCCGTACCGAGCGCCGACCGTGGAGGCGCTGCGCGACACGCTCCTGGAGCACCTGGCGCGCGCCGTCGCAGTCCACGGCGAGGGACTGGCGGTGCGCCGCCTGCGCAAGCACCTGGCGTGGTACCTGCGCGGTCTCCGCGGCGCAAATCGGGCGAAGGAGGAGATGCAGCGGCTCGACACCGCCGCGGCACTGGAGGAGGCGATCCGGCGGTTTTTCGACGGGGTTATCGAAGGGCCGGCACCGGCCATTTTGTGACGAAAAAAGACGACCGATTTTGAACCTTTTCGCCAGGAATGGGTCTCCTAGCCGACGGCACGGTCACTGAATCATAGTGTTGACTCGGAGGAGTCGCTACGCCAGGTCGGAGCGGGATCTGCGGGGTGAGGGGAGAGGGGTTGCCCCGCACGGGATGATGTTTGCACACGGCCAATCACGACCCGCATCGCCGGTCGTGGCCGATGGCGATGCGCGCCTCCCACGGGCCGCCGAACCCCTCGCCCCGTGAAAGGGCCTTATTCCCCATGCCATTGATCTCTCGCGAGCACGTGCAAACCATCTTCGAGACCGTGAATCCACCGCCTCCCAAGCTGCTCGACAACCTGCCGGTGGGTGTCATCGCCACCGATGCGGCAGGGCGGGTCACGTGGGGCAACCAGACCGCCGGCGATCTGGTGGGCTCCGTCATGGACCTCCATGTGGGGAAGCCGCTCGGCGCCGTGTTGCGCGTCGACTTCAAAATCGATGACATCGTCCACCAGGTGATGGCCGACGAGAGCGGGTACAACAATCAGGAGGTGACCTTGATCAACCGCTTCGACCAGACGGTCGAGGTCGGGATCACGATTACGGCCCTGGTTACCAACGGCGACGACGTGGTCGGGACCGCGGTCCTGGTCCAGGACCACACGGGCCTGCGGCGCCACGCGGAGCGCAGCCGCCACGCCCAGCGTCTCCAGGACCTGGGGGCGATGTCCGCGATGATCGCCCACGAGGTGAAGAACCCCCTCGGCGCGATTCGCGGTGTGGCGCAGGTCCTGGCCGGGGAATGCAACCGAGCGGATCAACATGAGGGTTTGGAGGTGATCCTGCGTGAGGTCGACCGGCTGACGGTGATGCTCGACGAGGTGCTGGGTGTTGCGCGCGCGGAGCTACGCGAGCGTAAGCCGGTCAACATCCACCGGGTCCTGGATCGAGTGGTCGACCTGCTGCGGCGCGACATCGGTGATCCGGCCCGAGAGCCGCTGGTTGCCGCGGAGTACGATCCCTCACTGCCGAAGGTGGCGGGCAGCGAGGACCAGCTCGTGCAGCTCTTTTTCAATCTGGTGAAGAACGGACTGGAGGCAAGTCCTCCCGGCGTGCCGGTGACCGTGCGCACCCGGATGTCCCCGACGCGCATGGTGCTGGGAAGCCCAAAGCGCGGCGGGGCACGCATGTTGGTGGTGACGGTGATCGACCGCGGCTCCGGCATCCTTCCGGAGCACCGGGCGCGTCTGTTTACCCCGTTCTTCACCACCAAGCCCAACGGCACCGGTCTGGGTCTGGCCCTGTGCGCGCGCATCGTGGAGGACCATGGTGGCGAGATCCGCTTCCCGGAGGTGCGCCGCGGCGGCACGCGGGTGGAGGTCTATCTCCCGTTCGCCAACCACATTGCATGACTTCCGACTTGACCGTAGGCGGGGCCGGGCGTCGCAGGGGATCCTCCGATCCCCTCGATGCAAACAAACCGGGCCGATTGGATAGGTTGTAATAGCGGCGCGGGTTCGCCCGCATTTCTCACCGTGAATCTGCTACACCCGCACAACTGCCCGCATCTCCTGGCCGTGTCCTCGTCCGGGCCATCGACAGGCCGCAAGCCTGCCTGGGGGCTCGGACTTGCGGGCCAGCCAGGATCTACGGCCATCTGCACGGGCTCGCCACGATCCCTGGCGAGAGATGCGGGCTAGGCTTCCAGCATGGAGACGAGACCCACAGTCCTGGTGGTCGACGACGAGTCGAGCCTGCGCTGGGTGCTGCGCAAGGGGTTGACCAAGGCCGGCTACGACGTCGAGGAGGCGGAGGACGCCCACACCGGGCTGCGCCTCCTGCGCCAGCACGAGTTCGTCGCAGTGATCCTCGACATCAACATGCCGGGAATGACCGGGCTGGAGGCCCTGGAAGAGATCGCCGCCGTGCGTGCTGGTACGCCGGTGCTGGTGATCACCGCCCAGAACTCGATGAGTAACGCCATAGATGCGATGCGCCTCGGGGCGGTCGACTACTTCACCAAACCCTTCGATCTCGACGAGATCCTCCTGGTGCTCGCCAAGGTGCAGGAGCGCCGTGAGCTGGAGGCGGAGGTGAGCCGCCTGCGGCAGGCTGCCGGTGAGGTGGACCCGCTGGAGGAGATGGCCGGTCACTCCGACGCCATGCGCACGGTGTTCAAGCGCATCGGTCAGGTCGCGGCGCGCGAAACCACGGTCCTGATCCGCGGCGAGAGCGGCACCGGCAAGGAGCTCGTCGCCCGCGCCATCCACTACAACAGTGGCCGTCGCCACGGCCCGTTCGTACCGGTGAACTGTGCGGCAATCCCGGCGGAGCTCTTGGAGAGCGAGCTGTTCGGCCACGAGCGCGGTGCCTTCACCGGTGCGGTGAGTCGCAAGCGCGGGCGATTCGAGCGTGCCAATGGGGGTTCCCTGTTCCTGGACGAGATTGGCGATATGGCGCCGGCCCTGCAGACCCGCCTGTTGCGCGTGCTCCAGGAGAAGGAGGTGGAGCGGGTCGGCGGCGAGGAGTCGGTACCGGTCGACGTGCGCATCCTCGCGGCGACCAACGTCGATCTCGAGGACGCGGTGCGTCGCGGCCAGTTCCGTGAGGACCTCTACTACCGGCTCAACGTGGTGACGGTCATGTTGCCTCCGCTGCGGGAACGGGCGGACGACATCCCGGCCCTCGCGGAGCACTTCATCCGCCGCGGCAACCGGGAGCTGGGCACCGCGGTGGATGGGATCACCGAGGAGGCACTCCA
>JASFUG010000206.1:0-5908 GCA_050050395.1 Nitrospirota bacterium | reverse complement strand
GTGATGCCTGCACTCCGGGCATACGAGGGTCTTGGGTTCGCCGGGCTCGAACGGTGTCAGGCACCGCTCGCACCACGCAGACTCGGTAACGTTCTCGAGCCCGCATTTCGGGCAGATGGCGAATTTGTTTTCCATGGGAGGACAGTAACCGGTTCCGCGAGCGACACTGCCACGGACGCCGACGGCGAATCGCCGGTTCGATAGTCGGGGGGTGCCCGGACCGCGGCGCTCCGGTCACCGTGAGATGTCCGCCACGACAAAGAAAGCCCTCCCCGCCTCGATGGCCGGGGAGGGCTTTGTTGCGTAACGCGGCCGCCCGCGCTCCGGGCGACATTCCCGCTGCCGCTGGTTAGGCCACGACGGCCTTCTTACCGCCGTCCGGCTCCGGCATACCGTAGCGATTCAACTCGAACCCGCCCTCAAGCTCATCGATCGCCACCATCTTGATTGCGTGGTGCTTGGAGATGTGGTCGCAGATCTCGACACAGATCTCGCACCCCTTGCAGCGATCCACCGCGACGTAGGCCGATTTCTGTGCCTTGTCGTAGTGGATCGTATTCGGCTCCGGGCAATACATCTGGCAAATCGTACAGTTCGACTGCGCACAGATAGACGTATCTACATTAGCCACCGCATACATGATCTATCTCCTTGATGAGCTGCGTCTCGGGACAGGATTAAGCATAGGAAAAACGGAAGATCATCAGGGAGCGGCTACGGCACTCTCGGGAGCTCCCGCTCCCCAACCATGTTCCACCGCGTAATCGTATGCGGTCTTGACGACGTCGATGTTTTTTTCCACCAGCTCCGCCTTCTTCGCGAACTTCTTCTCCATGACGCTGTCCAGCGACGCCGTACCGCCGGAGGTCACAAAGGAGCCCCCGAGAAAACGATCCTTCACGGATTTTTCCAGGGAATCCATGTCGGGAAGACCCAAGATGCCCGCGATTCCGCCCACCATGGCCATGTTGGTGGCCAGCTCGGTCCCTGCCTTCTCCACGGCGATGCGCGTCGCGGGGAGAAAGTGGACCCGCGCTCTGTTCTCCTCGATCTCACGCTGCTCGTCGGGGTCGAACTTCAAGGGCTCGTTGGAATTGATCAACACGATCCCGTCCGGTTTCAGCCCGGCATAGAACGGCATGGTGTAGGACTTACCGTGGGTGATGACCTGCGGGTGAAAGATCATGATGACGTTCGGGTAGATGATCTCACCGATCTCATAGATCTGCTCCGTCGCAATCCGTACGTAACTCTCCACCGGCGCCATCCTCTTCTCCGAACCGAAGAAGGGGACGAGGGTGCTCTCCCCGCCGCTGAAGATGACGCCGTTACTCAGGACATGAGACGCGGTGATGACTCCCTGGCCACCGATTCCGGACATGCGAATGTTGTAACGAGCCATGCTCTTGTTCTCCTAGGTCAAGCGGAAGCTTTCGCTTTTTTCTGTTCACGCTTGAGGTGATCGAGATACGCCTTCGCCTCGTCGGTCATGATCTCCTCGAAGCCATAACGGTCCTCCTCAACCTCTCGGGCGTCGATCATGACCTTGGGGGTCGGTATGGCGTACTCGATGTTGCAGGAGGTGTACGCCTGAACGAAGGTCGGACCGACCTCGCGCGCCACCATGACGGCCTTGCGGATGGTGTTCAGGACCCGGGAGGGCTTCGTGGCAGTCAGCCGGGCGATATAGGCGACCCCCGCGGTCTTGGCGAGACCCATCATGTCGGTCTTCTCGAACTGCTTGCCCTTGGGTGACATCTTCAGGACGGTGCCCTTCTGGGTCATGCCGCTGTCCTGGCCGCCGGTATTGCCGTACACCTCGTTGTCCAGCATCACCGTGGTGAACTTCTCCTTGCGGAACCAGGAGTGCATGACCTGGGCAAACCCGATGTCGGCCAATCCGCCGTCGCCCGCCATGACGACCACGTCCTTCTTCTGATCGGGGAAACGGATCTCCAGCCCGCGTTTCAGGCCCGACGCCACGGCGTTCGTGTCGCAGTAGTTACCGTAGATGAAGGGAATGGACGCCTGGGTGAGGGCGAGGCGACCACAGCCGGCGGTGCCGAGAATGACGGTGTGCTCGGGATTGGGAAGACCCATCAACGCGAGGCGGATGAACAGCGTCATCGCACATCCGGAGCACATCGGGTGCTCTTCGAGCACCTCCTTGAAGTTGCCGATGTCCGAGGCCTTGATCTCGCGGCCATACGGCCCCTTCTCCACCAAGTCTTTGTAGGCGACGGGCATGTACTGCAAAAAGCCCGGCGACACGTTTAGTGTTTGTAGCGACATCCGAACCTCCTCAATGAAAGGTGTGTCGGTAGTGAATAATCGGGTCGGACTGAACCTCAGTCCTTGAACAACCACTCCAGGATCAACTCCGTGGGCATCGACACACCGCCGAAGACCCGTGGCCCATCCAGGATTTCTGCGTTCACGTGGCCGTATAGGGCGGTACGAACCTCGCGATTCATCCAGCCGACGTAGTTGTACTCCGGGATCACGATCCGCTTCGCGTTGCGCAGGGCCTCGCGCAGCTCGTGGGTCGGGAAGGGCCGAATCGATCGGATCTTCACCAGCCCGATCTTGACACCGCGGTTCTCCTCCGCCTGCCGCAGGGCCTCCCGGGACTGGGAACAGGCGCTCCCCGAGGCCACGACGAACGTCTCCGCCTCAGGGTTCACGACCTCGATCGGGCCATCCATGTAGCGGTCGATGTAGCGCCGCGCGCGCTCCTGGGCGGCCCACACCTCCTGCTGCCACGAGGCATGCATGTGATAGCTGATGAAGTTGCTCTTCTGGACCGGAGCATCGCGAGCGATCCGCGCCGGGGGATTCTCGTTATCCATCATCGGCACGGCCTCGTGGTACGGATCCCGCGGCGGCAGCTTGATGTCCTCGGGCGTCATCTCCACCCAGCCCTTGGCGTGGGTGACGAAGAATCCATCGACCGCCACGGACACCGGGAGGGTGACGTCGCATTTCTCGGCGATGACGAACGCCTTGAGGATGAAGTCGAAGTAGTCCTGGTGATTCTCGGCGTGAAAGAGGATACCGCCGGTGTTCAGGTAGTAGGCCAGCTCGATGTTGTCCGGCTGGATGGAGAGGGGCGCGTTCACCACCCGGCACATGATGAGCATGACGATGGGCATCCGCCCGCCGGGCCAGGAGGCGATGACCTCCATGCCGCGCATGAGACCGGGGCCGGAGGTCGCGGTCAAGGAGCGCACCCCCGATCGCGAGGCGCCGGCGATGGCCGACATCACGCCGTACTCTTCCTCTCCCCGGTAATAGTCTTTGAGATATCCCTCGGCGTAGAGATAGCCGACCTGCTGCATGGTCTCGCTCTGCGGGGTGATCGGGTAGGCGATCGCGATATCCACGTTCGACCGCCGTACCGCCTCCCTCGCCACCTCGCTGCCGGTGAGAAACGACTTCGTCCGCGGCGCTTCGAAAAACATGTGCTCCGGCGTCACGACACGCTGCAATTCGGCCTTGGTAGGCTCCTTGACCTTCAACTCGGCTTGAACTGTTTTCGGCGTCATTAATTGTCTCCTAATCGTCGATTGCCTGAGGACTTGTCAGGACCACAACGCTACTCGGCCGTCTCGTCGAGGCCGGAATACAACTCGGCATTCACTTCCGCGGGAGAGACGTCAAGCGGCTCTTCAGGCGGCAGGGGCCGGCCCATCGCCAGGGCCTCCTGGGCCCCGGTCAGCCGGATGCCAGGGCTATCGGCGTAGCGGGGTTTGAGGCCTTCCTTCTTCAGTCGCCGGACGGTCTCGGTGAAACGCTTGATCTTCTCCACGTCACAGCACGGGACCGAGGCCATGGAGTCCTCGTGGCCGGCTTCTGCGCAGAGGGTGATGGTGTAGCAGTTGGTCCCCGCCCGGATCATCTTGAGCGACAGATTCGCATAGTGGCAGTGGACGCCGACGAAGACACAGACCTCGATCTTGTTGAATTGAATGGTCAGATTGGGATGGCAGGGATTGATCACCGCCTCGGGGTCGATCTTGGGATAGATCGGCCGGTAGTCCGGCATCGGGATGATCATGACCCCCGGAACTTCATCGGCGAGCTCCAGAACCGCCTTGGCCTTCTCGGCCACATGGTCATTCCATGCCCACAGGACCTGAGGGCCGGGGAAGATCGTGGGATTCTTCCCGGTGAGGAGATGCCGGGCCGCCTCCTCCATCGCTTCCTGCTCGGACTTGATCGCGCCTTCGACCAAACCCTCGCCGTCCTCCGGGAGCAGGACACCCTGGGACGCAGCCGAGGGCGGGAGCAGGCCTATCGGACCCTGACTGACTTGGTAAACAGCGGCCGTTGTCATGGCTGGAGCACCTCCTGATTATTTGATCTGACGGACACGGTCTGTCTCCTTTTCAAAGGCTTGCGTGGATCGCGATAGGGGATCTGGAGCATGGGTTCGGGTGCTACGGGTCGTTCTTCAGTGAGTCCAGGCCAACCTCGGATCCGCGTCAACGGCGTCGGCACGACGATCGTCCCAACGAGCCGGCCCGGCTCGGGCGGAGGACCAAATCGGATATCCGAATCTCGTGACGGCGCCGGTCAGGTGATCAAGGTCTCGGGCAATTCCTCCCCACAGTCCCCATTGGACAGGCCTCATTTTGTGACGAGCCTCGCCCGGCGGCCCTTGCCGCGGTCGTCGAGCATCGGGGTGGAACGAGGAACTCGGACACAGAACATTCTCCTGGTACGTCGGGAGGGTGGTTGTTACGCGTAGGGGGGGGTCTATGCAATCTCGCAACTGACCAATCCCTCGCTTCGGGTGGGTTCGAGGCCATCGACGAGCCCCGCGGATGAGGCACCCCACGCCGTCGATCGCAATGCGCGCCGGGTACCGTTGCTGCCAGCGATGGGATGGGAACGCCGATCCCCGACGCCGCCGCGAGCGCACGGCCCGGCCCCGGCGGCTCGCCGCCACCGGCTGGCCTACCGAGGCGGGTGGGGTAGAGTAGCGCGATGGATACCCTGACCTACGCCCGTGACCGGTTGCTCGCCCCGGCGGAGCTCGATGAAGGCGCGATCGGCGCCATCCTCGGCGACGGCCTGGGGGGCAGCGCCGACTTCGCCGACCTCTATTTTCAACACGCCCGCCACGAGTCGTTCTCCCTGGAGGAAGGGGCCGTGAAGTCCGGCTCCCACTCCATCGCCCGCGGCTTCGGCGCGCGGGTAGTGGCCGGTGAGCGGACCGGCTTCGCCTACGCCGAGGAGATCGCCGCCGGGGCGGTGCGCGAGGCGGTACGCAACGCCTCCGCCATCGCCCACCACGGCACCGACGCCACCGTACCGCTGGCGGTCGCCCCGGTGCCGGCCGCCGCCCCCCTGTACACCGGCGACGATCCGATCGCCGGCTTAGGGGATGATGAGAAGATCGCGCTACTGGAGGAGGTCGACCGCATCGCGCGCTCCCTCGACCCGCGGGTCGACAAGGTGATGGCGGCCCTCGCCGGCAGCTTCGAGGTGGTGCTCATCGCCTCCTCGGATGGCCCCCTGGTGGCCGACGTGCGCCCCCTGGTGCGCCTCAACCTGTCGGTGGTGGTGGACGACCACGGCCGCCGCGAGACCGGCTCGGCGGGCGGTGGCGGGCGTACCACCTACACCTGTTTCCGCGACCTGGCCCACCTGACGCCGGAGGCCCTGGCGCGCGAGGCGGTGCGCCGGGCGTTGCTCAACCTCGAGGCACAGGCGGCCCCCGCCGGCTCCATGGACGTGGTCCTCGGACCGGGCTGGCCCGGCGTCCTCCTCCACGAGGCGATCGGCCATGGCCTTGAGGGCGACTTCAACCGCAAGGGAACCTCCGCCTTCGCGGGCCGCCTCGGGGAACGGGTCGCCGCCCCCGGCTGCACGGTGGTGGACGACGGCACCCTGCCGGACCGAC
>JASFUG010000205.1:0-5935 GCA_050050395.1 Nitrospirota bacterium | reverse complement strand
GATCCCGTGGATCTCTTCCTCGCGGAGACGCGGCCCCTGGTGGTCGCCTTCTTCGGCGGCACCGGGGTGGGCAAGAGCAGTCTCCTGAACCGGCTGGCCGGTGAGCCGGTGGCGCGGGTCGGCGTGGAGCGTCCCACCTCCCACGAGGTGACCCTCTACCTGCACGAGTCGATCGCCCTCGCGACCCTGCCCGACGCCTTGCCGATGGAGCGGGTGCGGGTGGAGCGGCACCACGACGATCGAAGGCGCGACGTGTTGTGGATCGACATGCCGGACATCGACAGCACGGCCACGGAAAATCGCGACCTTGCCCTGGCCTGGTTGCCGTATATCGACCTGGTGATCTACGTGGTGAGCCCGGAGCGCTATCGAGACGATCCGGGGTGGCGCATGCTGCGCGCGCGGGGCCACCGGCACGGCTGGCTGTTCGTGATGAATCGCTGCGACGAGGGGGACCCTCGGCAGGTGGAGGATTTCTCCACGGAGCTGCGAACGGCCGGTTTTCCGACCCCAGCGGTGGTGGCCACGTCGTGCCCGCCCGGCGGTGTGGCGGCGAACGGGGACCGGTTCAGCACCCTCGAGGAGACCGTCGCAGCGGTGGTCGCCTCCCACGGTGTCCGCGAGCTGGCGGCGGTGAGCCACCGCGCCCGCCTCGCCGAGCTGGACCGGGTGGTCACCACGGCCCGGGGGCGGCTCGGTGACGCGGCAGCATGGGTGGTGCTGCGCGCGGGTATCACACGGGGATGGGGAGAGGGGCGCGACGGCGTGGTCGACGGCCTGGCGTGGCCTCTCGAGGAGGTCGCCACGCGCATTGCGGTGCGTCACCAGGAGTTGCGACCCGGCCTGGTGCGCGGACTATTGCAGGCCACCCAACGTCTCCTGGGTCGCGCACAGCGTAAAAGGATCGCGGGCGGCGCGCCGACGGGAGAGGACACGGTTGCGGGGTCGCAATATCTCACGGACACCCTCTGGGACGGTGCGGCCCAGGCACGAGTGCAGCGGGTCGTCGACGAGATTGAGGTCGAGGCGCGGAGGATCGGCATCGCCGCGTCGCCCCTCGTGACCGCTCTCCAGCCGACCATCGACGCCGTGCCCGAGACGGTGGCGCATCACCTCCGCGAGGCGTTGGGCCGCGCCCTGGCTCGTCCGGGTACTGCGCTGCAACGCCTAGCGTTACGCATGGTGGGTCTGGCGATGGGTGTGTTGCCGCTGGCTGCCCTGGCGCGCATCGCCTACGACGTGCTGGTGGGATACGGCCGTGGCCTCAGCGGAGAGACGCCCTTCTTCGGGATCGACTTCGCGGTGCACGGCGTCCTGCTGGTCGCGATCGCGTGGCTCGTCCCGTTCGTGCTCCACCGTTTGCTGCGTCCCGACCCGCGCGACACCGCGCGGCGCGGGCTACGCACCGGCCTCGATGCGGCGCTCGATCAAGTCGGAAGCGACCTCGATGCCGCCTTCGATCGTGCCGCGGGGCAGCGCGACGAGCTCTTCACCACGGCCGATCACCTGTCGGCGGAGATCGCGGCCCTGCTGGCGCCGCGCGATCAGGAGCCACCCGCCGCCCTACGGGCCCTCCTTGCGGCGGGTGGGCACCCGCCGCCTGGGCCCACGTGAGCTCACGAGTGGGAGGACTCGGCGGTCAGCGCGCCGGCCTCGCGTTTGATCACCGCCTTGTCCGGCAAGGTGATATCGAGCCAGCCGGCGAGGCGTCCGGTATCGCGCGCGAACGCCAGCACGATCTGTCGGTAGCGGGGCTTCACCGGGACGAAGACATAGTCCTCCACCGTCCCGCCGTGCTCGTCGAGAAAGCTCTCCACCTCCGGACGGAACTCGGGTTGACGGGCGAGGAGATCGGGAATGTCGAGCTGGTATTCGACCAGCTCCCGGAAGCTCTCCGGCGTAAGGGGACCGACCCGCTCCAGGTAGGAGAACAGGGGCCGGTGCAGCGACAGGCTCTCGCGTCGTAGCTCCTGGCGCGCCTCTTCCTCCTCCGGCATGGTAACCACCGCATAGGCTGGCGTTGTCCGCGCCTCTTTGAGAATCGCCGGGTACGGGTCGTGCAGGAAGCGCGCCGAGTCGGCCCCCAGGGTGTAGAAGCTCCCGTCCGCGAACACCACGACCGTCGTGCGCGTGGAGAACACGGTCCAGACGCCGAAGGCGAAGGCGCAGGCCTGGATCGCCCCGACGACCGAGTAGTCGAACAGTAGCTTGCCGCGAGACTTTTTGCGGTTGTAGATCACCAGGGTGATCAGCGGTCCCAGGACTACGTCGATCGCCGCGACGAGGCGGATCCCTTGCCATCCACCGTCGGCCAGGAAGTACGGCATCGGGTACCAGCGGGTGATCAACAACGCGAGCAGGCCGCCGACGATGGCGACGCTCAACAGGAGGTGGGTGACGAAGGCTCGAAGCTTGCTCATGGCTCGTACCGCGGATCGATGAGGGTGACTTCCGCCCCTTGATCGGAATGCTAGCAGAGCACTCAAGCCACACCCCCGGGGCAGGGCGGCGATGGGGGGATCACGAGTGGCGCGCGGCCGTCTCCGGCGCCGCCGCCCGATACACTCGCCGGGCCACGAGCCACGCCGCAACGCCGGCACTGGCGTTGGCGATGCCGATGCCGGCAAACATCCCGGTGATGCCGCCGACCCGTGCGCCGAACGCGGCACACGGGACGTAGAGCAGGAACATGCGTCCCGACTGGATCGAGGCCGCCACCAGGGGGCGGTTGATCGCATTGAACAGGGTGGTCGTGAGCAGGGCCGTGCCGTGCAGCCCGTAGGCGAGGGGCACGATCCAGAGGTAATGGACGATGTGGCGTGATACCCGGGGATCGTCCGTGAACAGGGCGGCGATGGTCGGGGCGGCGGCGAGGAAGAAGAGCCAGGTGAGACCGCCCCAGGCGTGGGCGAAGCGGTAGGCGAGGCGCTGGGCGTGGTGGATTCGATCCTGTCTCCCCGCGCCCCAGTTCTGGCCGACGAACGGCACCATCGAGGCGCCGAGGGCCATGATGGCGATCAACGAGAGTGCCTCGATGCGGTTCGCGGTCCCCACCGCCGCCACCGCCTCCGGGCCGAAGCGCGCCGCAAGCCAGGTGATGATGCCGAAGGCGATCGGGGCGAGGAGGTTGGTCGTGGCTGCGGGGACACCCACGTAGAGGATCGCGCGCCACGCCTGCCACGTGGTCTGCCAGCGTGGACGAGTGAGGAGGCGCTCGCGGAAGTGGAGGATGGAGAGCGACACGACCAGGGTCATGGCACGGGCGATGACCGTGGCGATCGCGGCGCCACGCAACTCCAGGCGCGGGCAACCGAGCAGGCCGAAGATCATCACGGGATCGAGGGCGATGTTCACCGCCGCGGCAGTCACCATGATGACGCTCGGCGATCGTGCGTCACCGGTGGCACGGATCGCGGCGTTGCCGATCATCGGTGCGATGAGAAAAGGGATGCCGGCGTACCAGACGACCATGTAGTCGCGGATCAGCGGAAGCAGATCGTCGGTCGCGCCGAGGAGGCGGAACAGCGGCTCCAGGGTAGCCACGCCGACGGCCGTGGCGGTGACCGCCACGGCCAGGGCGAGGGTCACCGCGCCGGTGGCAAGGTGGCGGATCCGGTGGTGATCCCCCTCGCCGATCGCGCGCGACAGGGTGGAGCTGGTGCCCGTCCCTATGCCTAGCGCGAGGCTGGTGACCACCATGGTCACGGGAAAGGTGAACCCCATCGCCGCCAGCGAGCGCGTGCCCAGCCGGGCGACGAAGAAGGTGTCCGCCAGGTTGAAGCCGATGACCGCGAACAACCCCACCACCATCGGCAGGGCGAGGGAGAGCAGGGCGCGGCCGACCGGTCCCTCGGTGAGCCGCGCGCGGCCCTTGCGAGGGCGCGGCCGAGTCGCCGTGGCATAGGAGGCCGCCGTCCCTATGGGCCCGCCCGTCATCGGGTCGGCACGATGCGGAACCGCGACCGGTGGCTGCGTACCCGATCGAGGGCGGTATTCGCGTCAGTCATCGCCACGGACTCGCTCCGGCTACCGATCCCCTGGCGAGTGGCGAATGTGAGCATCCCACGCACGCCGGCCGGCCCGCTATGGCGGTGTCCTGCGTGGTCGATCTGGCGGAGGTCACTGTGGCAGTTGCACAGCGGGTCACCGCCACCTCGATGTAGCCGGGGCCGAGAGGCATGGGCAGGTACTCGAACGGCTCCAGGCGCGCCCGGGCGGCCGGGGCGGCGTATGCGTGGATCGACATGGCTCGGCTCCCTCCGTCGCAGGGGCGGATGGCGGTCGATTGTCCTTGTACCACGCACTGCCAGCCAACACATCCGCGGCGCTGGAGGTGTCACCGAAAGCCGACGCCGCCATGGGAAAGTTGCTGCACCTGGCCGTCGAATCGCTTCGATCCTCTTGATTTTTCGCGCATGTCGCACTGGTACGCGGTTTGCGATGGGCGGGCCCAGGTGCTGAAGCGTGCCGCATCATACGCGGTTTCTTTCCAACAGGAGGTGTTGCGATGGCAGTGATGAAATGCGCAGTGATGGTTCTTTGTCTGATGTTGGTGGCGGGGATCGCCCCGGCCACGGCGATGGAGGTGGCGGCGGTGCAGGGGCAGAGGTTTGCCACCTGGGATGCCGACGGCGACGGCTTCCTGAGCCGCGATGAGGCGAAGCAGGTCGACGGCCTGCCGGCCGCGTTCGACAAGACCGACGCCAATCAGGATGGCATGGTCGACCCGCAGGAGTACGCGCAGTTCGAGGGCGCCGGCGAGGAGTAGCGGAGGTCTGGACGGCGCACGGGGGTCACCTCTCCCCTCCCACCCCCGGCCGTTCAGGGCGGCCCGCGGCCTCCGACGCGGGCCGCCATCTTCCGGCGCCGGCCATGCAGGCGATGGCTAGCCCGCATGGCAACCAACCTTTTAGATACGGCGGCTTACAAGTTGTGCGGCCGCGAAGTTTTCATGTCGTTTTGTCAGGTTCGGGACGATCAGGTACGGGCGTCCCTGGGGGGGGAGGGGCGCCGAGCCTGGGTAGCGATGCCACGCATCATCTTCTGCTACGACTTCGTCACGCCGGTGGCTTACCTGGCGGCGCGCGAGATGCAACGCTTCGGCGAGCGCCACCGGCTCGACATCCTTTGGCTGCCGGTGCTCTCCGCGGAGCTCAAGGAGCTCTCCACACGTGATCCGGCCGCGGCCCCGCATCGTCGCTGCCGCGGCGTCCACCACCACGTCAAGCGCTGGGCCGAGATGCTGGGAGTGCCGTTTCAGATGCGCTACCCGGCGATCTTCGACCCGGTTCCCGCATTGCTCGCCGCCCAGGGCGTCAGGGACGAGCGGCGGGTAACGCTGACCCTCGCGATCTTCGAAGATCTGTGGAGCGGTAATGCCCGCCCCGAAGCCGAGGGGTGGGTGGGCGATGTCTGCTCCTCCCGAGGGTTACCCGAGGAGTGGGGAACGCCTGCCCATCCGGGCGCGCTCAGCGCCCAGCTTCGCCACAACACCGGGGTCGTGTTCGGTGCCGGTATTCACAGCGTGCCCGGCTTTCTTCTACAGGCCGGTCGCAAGACGCAGGCATTCCGGGGCCTGGAGCAGGTCGACCTCATGCGCTGGAGTCTCGTGAACCAGGCCGGTGCCCCGGAGGACGAGGGCTCGGGTTCTCGCGCCGTGTCGGTCGTCGTCACCGACCCGGCCGAATCAGGCGACCCACGACACGAGAACGGCGCGTCGCCCGTAGGTCTGCGCCACATCCTGCGGTGATATCGGACCAGCGGGGGGGGGGGCCGGGCGACGCCGGTTCATCCGCATTCCTCAACAAGACCGGATGGGCTAGCCGGCATTTCTCACCAGCCTCCTGCTGCGGCGGCGCGAGACCGCGTATCTACTGCGTTGCGCTTGGATCGTGTGCTCGACGTACTGCAACGGCCTGCGCGCCCGGATCCAGCG
>JASFUG010000204.1:0-6006 GCA_050050395.1 Nitrospirota bacterium | reverse complement strand
GAACTTGAGGGTAGACTCACTGGTATACGCAACACCGAAGGTCAAGTTCTCGCTGTAGTCGTACAGCAGACCCAGCTTGTAGCCCCAGCCGAAGGTGTCGGCGTCCGGGAGGTCGATGCTCGCGGTCGCCTGTTTCATGTTCAGGGTGAACGGCGAGCTGACCAGGTGATGGAACGAGAAGGCATGGCCCAGCCATCGTGGCCGGCCTTGCAGTAACTCGGTGGAGGTCGAGAACGGCAGCTCCATCTCGAGCTTCGAGTAGCCGGCGTTCACCGACGCGCCGACGGACAGGTTGTACAGCACCTGGTAGGCGGCGGCGATGGCGAGCTTTCCGTACAGCAGATTGGAGTGAAATCCCTGCTCTACCAGCTCACCCGTGACCGGGTCGCGATACACACGGTGTTTCAGATCGAGATCCGCGCCGAGACCTCCCTGGGCGTACGCTCCGACGCCGTAGGACCAGGGTCCGAGGGAAGAGTCGTCTACGTATCCGAACACCGGCAGCGGGAAGGCCTGGGCCTCGGCCTCGGTGTCGTTGAGCTCGTTGCGAAAGTGCTGGTCGGGGAGGATGAAACCGATTCCGGCATCGATCCGCTTGCGGTTGATCTGGGTAATCCCGGCGGGATTGGAGTTCATCGCCGTGGTGTCGCTCGCCACGGAGTAGTCGGCGCCGCCCATTCCTGCGGAGCGGGCGCCGAACGAAGTCTGCTCGACGCCATTGGTCGCCTCGCCAGGCGCTGTGTGACCCGCCAGACAGGCCATCAGCACAACCGACCAGAGGGGGTGAGGTCGTCGAGCCAAGGACATGGAACGGCGTTGGCAGCGATACCGCCCAAAACGCCGCGCATTCGATTCGGTAGAAAAGCGTTGGAAGACGATCTCGGGGGCCGTCCCTATCCCGGCCAGATTCCGCGATTAGTATTTGAAATCATTAAGGAAGGTCGACCGTAACAGAGGGCGTGACAGGGTGTAAAGCAAACCACTATCGCCGCATTTCTGGGGCCGCTATCGACGCCCATACCGGAGACGGCTCCGCAGCGGCGCCTCGGTTACGCTCCCCGCTGCTCCCTGTGATAGCCTGTAACCTACCGACATTGCTCATCTTATGCCTCCCGCCAACGTCTACCAGCTCCAGACCCGCCCCGAGAGTCTGATCGAGCAGATCCTGGAGAAACAGCCGAGTGCGGACGTCACGCTGATCCAGAAGGCGTACCTGTACGCCGCGCGGATGCACGGCGGACAGATGCGCCGGTCGGGGGAGCCGTATCTGATCCATCCCCTCGAGGTCGCCCACATCTTGGCCGACCTCCACATGGACGACGTCACGATCGCCGCCGGGCTGCTCCACGACACGATCGAGGACTGCGCGTGCGACCTGGACGACCTGCGCCGCGAGTTCGGTCACGAGATCGGACAGATCGTCGCAGGGCTCACCCGGATCGAGGGCATCTCGTTCGCCTCGCCCATGGAGGAGCAGGCGGAAAACTTCCGCAAGATGCTGGTCGCGATGAGCGAGGACATCCGGGTCCTGATCATCAAGCTGGCGGATCGGCTTCACAACATGCGCACCCTTGATCATCTCGACGACGACCGACGGGTCTCAATCGCCCGGGAAACCAAGGAGATCTACGCCCCCCTCGCCAACCGCCTGGGCATTGGCCGCATCAAGAACGAATTCGAGGACCTGTGCCTGAAATACCTAGAGCCCGAGGCGTACCAAGCGTTGCTTGAAAATGTACCGGTGAGCCAGAAGGAGGTCGCGCGCTACATCGAGGACATCAAACAATGCGTCCGCGACGAGATGAAGGCGGCCGGGATTCCCGGGATCATCAAGGGGCGCTTGAAGCACCTGGCGAGCATCCACGCCAAGATGGTCCGGCGCGGCATCCCCCTCTCTCAGGTCTACGACCTGATCGCGCTGCGCGTCGTCGTCGACACCCCCGGGAATTGTTACGTCCTCCTCGGCCTGCTCCACGCCCGCTGGAAACCGATCCCGACGCGGGTGCGCGACTGGATCGCCGCCCCGAAATCGAACATGTACCAATCCCTCCACACCACGGTGATCGGCCCCGAGGGCCGCCACGTGGAGTTTCAGATCCGTACTTACGAGATGGACCGGGTGGCGGAGGAGGGAATCGCCGCCCACTGGAAATACAAGGAGCGGGGCAAGACCAAGAAGAACACCGAGACCCAGTTCATGTGGCTGCGCCAGCTCCTCGAGTGGCAGCAGGACTTGAGCAATAGCGAGTTCATGCAGTCGGTACGCACCGACCTGTTCGAGGATGAGGTCTACGTATTCACGCCGCGCGGTGAGGTCAAGGAGCTACCCCGCGGGGCTACGCCGCTCGACTTCGCCTATTCCGTGCACAGCGAGGTAGGTGACCACTGCGTCGGCGCCAAGGTGGACGGCCGGATGGTGTCGCTGCGCGACGTGCTGACCAACGGGGTGACGGTCGAGGTGATCACCTCCCACACCCAGCACCCGCGCAAGGAGTGGCTGAGCTTCGTGGTCAGCGCCAAGGCGCGTAACCGGATCCGCAACTGGCTGAACAAGGAGCACCGCACCCGGGCGCGGGAGATCGGCCTGGAGCGGGTTGAAAAAGAGGCCAAGCGCCAACATACGAGTCTGAGCAAGATCAAGCACCACCCGGACCTGGCAAAGGAGCTCGCCGCCCTCGGTCACGCCAAGTGGGACGACTATCTAACGGCCATCGGCACCGGGCGACACTCGCCGGACGCGCTTCTGGCGAGGCTGTTCGGCGAGGAGAGCCCGGCGCCCTCGCTGGTCGAACGCGTCATCGACAAGCTGCCATTGCGCCGCAGCCCCGACGGGGTACGAGTGCGGGGTAGCGACGACATCCTGGTACGGTTCGCCAGGTGCTGCTCGCCGGTCCACGGCGACCCCATCGTCGGCTACGTCACCCAGGGCCACGGCGTCAGCGTGCATCATCGCGACTGCATCAATCTCGCCAGCCTGGCCACCTGCCCAGAGAGGGTTGTAGAAGTGGAGTGGGATGACCGCGACGAGGCCGAGCGGCCGGTGCCCCTGGTCATCTTTACCGCCGACAGCCGCGGGCTGCTGGCGAAGATCTCCAGTGCCATCGCCGACCTGGATGCCAACATCCGCGAGGCCAGCGTCGCCACCACCAGCGACGGCCGCGGACGCATGGACTTCATCATCGATGTGCGTAATCTGCGCCAGCTCGACCGTATCATCCAACGGCTCCGGCAAGTCCCCGGCGTCGCCAGCGTCTCCCGCAAGTAATCCCGCCCTTTACCGCCCGCCGAACCGCGCGGGCGCCCTCCCCAAAGCCCAGGATCCCGTGTCCGGCGCCTATCCCTGGACCTACGTGAACGACCGCTTCGTCCCGATCGGTGAGGCGCGCGTATCGGCGACCGACCACGGCCTGCTGTACGGCGACAGTTGCTTCGAGGCCCTGCGCGTCTATGACGGCCATCCGGCCTTCTGGCGGGGTCACCTGCAGCGTCTAGCCAACAGCGCGCGCCTGCTCGACATCCCCTACCCGGGTGACGATTTGTGGACGGCTGTCATGGGTGAGGCGATCGCGCGCAACCGGATGGCGACCGGCATGGTGCGACTCACCGTTACCCGTGGATCGGCACCCCCGGGCCTCCGCCCCGGGGAGCCGCCACGGCCGACCGTCCTCCTCCTGTGCGTACCGCTGCCGGAACGCAGCACCGCAGCGCTGCAAGCCGGCATCGCCCTCGCCACCTCGCCCTACCAACGCATCCCTGCGGAGTGCCTGCCCAGCGCAGCGAAGACCGGCAACTACCTGCCGAACGTCCTGGCGCGCCGTGCCGCCCACACCGCCGGCGCCGACGAGGCGTTGTTCACGGATGCTAGCGGTCACTACCTGGAAGGAACGGTGAGTAGCCTGTTCTTCGTCGGCCCAGACGAACGGCTCACAACGCCCCCCATCGAGGCCGGCATCCTTCCCGGCATCACCCGCGATCACGTAGTGCACATCGCGGCAGGTCTGCACGTTCCGATCCGATTCCACGCGCCGACCCGGGACGAGCTGTTGGCCGCCGAGGAGGTGTTCCTCACCGGCACCGGCTACGAGGTCGCCCCCGCGAGCCGGCTCGACGGCGCCCCCCTGCGCCGCGGTCCACTGGCGGCGTCGCTACACGAAGGCTACCGGCAGGCGGTGGCCGACGATCGTCGCGCTCACCCACTCCCCGCATGACCTTCCCTCCCGCACCCTACCGCGCGCGCGACGCCGGCCGCTCCTTGCGCCGCACTCTCCTGCTGTTTGCCGTGCTGCTCTCCGTCGTCGCCTGCCACCGCGGCGTGAAGTACCAGCGAGTCGAGGACTTCAAGCCGATGCCGCGGGTGGAGGAAGGCTGGAGCGAGAGGGGCATAGCCTCCTGGTATGGCCACCCATTCCACGGCCGACTCACCGCCAATGGTGAGCGCTACGACATGTACAAGCTATCGTGCGCCCACAAGACTCTCCCGCTCGGAACCGTCATCCGCGTGGAGAACCGGGCGAACGGCCGCCACCTCGATCTGCGGGTCAACGACCGCGGCCCGTACGTGCGGGGTCGCATCATCGACTGCTCGAAAGCGGCGGCGTGGAAGCTGGGCTTCCTCGACGATGGACTCGCGCCGGTCCACATCCAGGTGGTCCGCCGAGGCACTGGTCGCCCGCTCTATTACCGGGAACCGAAGGCCCGCGAGGGCTCGCCCGACGCGTACGAGTACACCCTTCAGCTCGGGGCGTTCAGCGATCCCGCCCTCGCCAGGCGCCTGGCCGGCCGCCTGCAGGGCGAGGGGGAAATCCCACGCATCGAAGTGGCCCGGGTGAACGGCCGCCAGTTCCACCGGGTGCGCCTCGGCCGCTACCCGTCCAAGGCGAGCGCCGCCGATGCGGCGGCCACGCTCTATGCCCGGGGCCATGACGTCTACATCGCCCTGATGGAGTGACTGATAGTGCGCGCCGTGGGACGATGGTGTGCCTTTGTTCCCAGCGAGGAGATCCCATGGCCGATCAGGAGCTACGCCTCACCGTCACCGGTATGACCTGCCCGCGCTGCGAGGCACGGGTAGAGAAGGCCTTGCTCACCCATCGTGGCGTGAGCTACGCCAAGGCCGACCATCAGCAGAATACCTGCGCGGTCAGGTTCGACCCCGAGGCCATCGCGACGGAAGGTCTCGCGCGGCTGGTGACCGAGGCGGGATATACTGCCGCACTTCCGTGACCGTCACCGCGCGGGGGTCCCTGGGTAGACTTCCACGACACTGCACCGTCTACCGGCGCCAGGTGACCTTGCACATGTCCCATGGCTCGCCCCGTCGCCAATCCTCCGAATCCATGGGCCTCGACCCACGTGGAGTGGCTCGAAGAGCCGCCGACGGTGGCGCTCCAGGTCTACGAGGAAAACGCACGCTCGCTCCTCACCGCCAACGACAGCCCGGACATTCCGTTCCGCTGGAGCGCGAACCCCTACCGCGGCTGCTATCACGGCTGTGCCTACTGCTACGCCCGTCCCAGTCACCAATATCTCGACTGGGGGGCCGGTACCGACTTCGAGCGGAAGCTCGTGGTCAAGGTCAACGCGCCGCAGCTCCTGGAACGCGAGCTGCGGCGCCACACCTGGTCCGGCGAGGCGATCCACTTCTCCGGCAATACCGACTGCTACCAGCCCCTGGAGGCGAGCTATACCCTGACGCGAAGCTGCCTTGAGGTCTGTCTCGCGCACGGCAATCCGGTCGCGGTGGTAACCAAGAGTCGCCTGATCTGCCGCGACGTGGTCCTGCTGGCCGATCTGTCGCGGGCGGGCGGCGCCATGGTGCACGTCAGCGTGCCCTTCGCGGATGAGACCGTCAGCCATGCCCTGGAGCCGTACGCTCCGGCCCCGGCCCAGCGCCTCGAAACCATCGCGCGTCTCGCCGCCGCAGGCGTGCCTACCGGGGTAATGGTCGCGCCGATCATCCCGGGCCTGAACGACCGGGAGATCCCGGCGATCCTCACGGCTTCCCGC
>JASFUG010000203.1:0-6014 GCA_050050395.1 Nitrospirota bacterium | reverse complement strand
GCCTCTACGAAGCGATGCGTTACAGCCTCACGGCCCCGGGAAAGCGCATCCGCCCTGTCCTCCTCCTAGCGGCGGTCGAGGCCGTGGGCGGTGATGCACAGCGCGCACTGCCAGCCGCCGCGGCCCTGGAGATGATCCACGCCTACTCCCTGATCCACGACGACTTGCCGGCGATGGATGACGACGACATCCGCCGGGGCCAGCCGTCCAACCACAAGATGTATGGCGAGGCGCTGGCGATTCTCGCGGGCGACGGCCTGCTCACCGCGGCCTTCGAGATCCTCGCCTCGCCGGATCTCGACACGATCGGCGATGCCGAAACGCGCCTTGCGGTGCTCTTCGACCTCGCCCATGCCGCCGGCCCAGCGGGCATGGTGGGTGGCCAGGCCGCCGACATCCTCGCCGAAGCGCAGACCGAGATCCAGCTTCCGGAGCTGGAGTTCATCCATACCCACAAGACCGGCGCCTTGATCGCGGCCGCCCTGCGTATCGGCGCGCGCCTCGGCGGTGGCACCGCCGACGAGGTCGACGCCCTCACCCGCTATGGACGCCACATCGGCCTCGCGTTTCAGATCGCGGACGACATCCTCGACCTGGCCACCGAGACCGACGATCGGGACCATTCCAAGGCGACCTACCCCACCGTGTTGGGCCTCGCGGCCGCGCGCGAGCATGCTGACGCCATGGTCGACCGCGCCCTCACAGAGGTTGCGACCTTCGGGCCTCCGGCCGAACCGTTGCGGATCCTGGCGCGGTACATCGTCGCCCGTACACACTAAATAGCTATTAGCTTTCAGCAGTCAGCTCTCAGCTTACTGGGCGACAACCCCTCATGATGCGACGCCTCCCGATCCCGATCGCCTGCCCCGCTACCCTACGCAAAAATCCACCGTCAAGGGCTGTAAGCTGATCGCTGACAGCTGACGGCTAACACGCATGCCCCGCCTCCTCGACCAGATCGACTCTCCGGCCGCCCTCAAGGACCTGGCCAAGAGCCAGCTCCCGCAGCTCGCCGAGGAGATCCGCGCCCTGCTCATCGAGGTGTGCTCGGTGAATGGCGGTCACATCGGCGCCAACCTCGGCGTGGTCGAGCTGACCCTCGCCCTGCACTACGTCTTCGACTCACCCCGTGACCGGCTGGTCTGGGACGTGGGCCACCAGTCCTACGTCCACAAAATCCTGACCGGCCGGCGTGAGCAGCTCCACACCCTGCGCACCCACGGCGGCCTGTCCGGCTTCACCCGCCGTTCCGAGAGCCCGCACGACGCCTTCGGCGCCGGCCACGCCTCCACATCGATCTCCGCGGCCCTGGGCATGGCGGCGGCGCGTGACCTGCGCGGTGAGAACCACAAGACCGTTGCGATCATCGGCGACGGTGCCCTGACCGCCGGCCTCGCCTTCGAGGGTCTGAACCACGGCGGCCATCTGGCAAAGGACCTGATCGTGGTCCTCAACGACAACGAGTTCTCCATCTCGCCCAACGTCGGCGCCCTCTCCGCCTACCTGTCGCGCCACCTCGCCGGTAACACCTACCAGACCCTGCGCAACACGGTGGAACGGGTGCTGCACCACATCCCCGGCCTGGGCGAGCCGATGCTCAAGGTGGCCAAGCACCTGGAAGACTCCCTCAAGCAATTCGTCCTGCCCGGTATGTTGTTCGAGGAGCTGGGCTTCGCCTACATCGGTCCGATCAAGGGCCACGACACCGGTGCGCTGATCGAAGCGTTCCAGCGTGCCGCAAAGCTGGGGCGGCCGGTGCTGGTCCACTGCGTCACCCAGAAGGGGCGAGGCTACGCCTTCGCGGAGAAGGACCCGGCCAAATGGCACGGCCTCGGCCCGTACGACGTGGCCACCGGCGAGCCGCGCCGGAACGGGAGCGGCTCCAAGAGGACGCCGCCCCCGACCTATACCCAGGTTTTCGGTGAGACCCTCGTGGAGCTGGCCGCGGAGGACCGGCGCATCGTCGCCATCACCGCCGCCATGCCCAGCGGCTCCGGCTTGACCCGCTTCGCGGCCGCCTATCCGGACCGGTTCTTCGACGTGGGCATCGCGGAGCAGCACGCTGCCACCTTCGGCGCCGCCCTCGCGGCGGAGGGGCTGCGGCCGGTGGCGGCGATCTACTCGACCTTCCTGCAGCGCTCCTTCGACCAGCTCATCCACGACGTCGCGTTGCAGGACCTGCCGGTCACCTTCGCCCTCGATCGAGCGGGCCTGGTGGGTGACGACGGTCCCACCCACCACGGTGCCTTCGACATCTCCTACCTACGCCCGATCCCGAACTTCGTGGTAATGGCACCCAAGGACGAGGACGAGCTCCGCCATCTGTTGAAGACCGCCCTGGAGTGCGGCCATCCGGCCTCCCTGCGCTACCCGCGGGGTAACGGCCTCGGCATTCCCCTCGAAGGCGCACCGACCGCCGTGCCGATCGGCAGGGCGGAGGTTCTCCGCGACGGCCACGACGTGGCGCTGCTCGCCCTGGGAACGATGGTCTACCCGGCGCTGGCCGCAGCCGACCGTCTCGCGACCGAGGGTATCGCCGCCCGGGTGGTGAACATGCGCTTCGTCAAGCCCATCGACCGCGGAGTCATCGGCGCGTGCGCCGCAGACTGCGGTCAGATCGTCACCCTCGAGGAAGGGGCGATCGCCGGCGGGCTCGGTAGCGCCGTGTCGGAGGAGCTGGCGGCTGCGGGAGTAGACCGCGTACGTCTGCTGCACGTCGGCATCCCGGACCGTTTCGTGACCCACGGGCCGCAGAGCATGCTGCGCCAGGAGCTGTTCCTGGACGCGGACGGCATCGCCGCCCAGGTACGCAGCTTCGTCCAGCGCGAGCAGCCGAGCGTGCGCCGCTAGGCGAAACCGCCGGCGGCTCTGCGATGGCAGCGAAGACCCTGCGCCTCGACCACGCACTGGTGGAACATGGCCTGGCGGAGAGCCGCTCCCGCGCCCAATCCCTGATCCGCGCCGGCGTCGTGCTGGTCAACGATCATGTGGTCGACAAGCCCGCCCACCCGGTGCACACCGACGACCGCCTGCGCCTACGCGGCACCGACCATGCGTTCGTCAGCCGTGGCGGCATGAAGCTCGCGGCGG
This sequence comes from Nitrospirota bacterium, assembly GCA_050050395.1. GTDB lineage: Bacteria > CG2-30-53-67 > CG2-30-53-67 > CG2-30-70-394 > CG2-30-70-394 > DASWHD01. The sequence continues at coordinate 2,924 of JASFUG010000203.1, read as the reverse complement.
CGCTCGACGCCTTCGATATCGACGTGACGGGCGGCGAGTTCCTCGATGCCGGTGCGTCCACCGGCGGCTTCACCGACTGCCTCCTGCAACGCGGCGCGGCACGGGTGGTCGCGGTCGACGTCGGTTACGGGCAGCTCGCCTGGTCCCTGCGGCAGGACCCACGGGTCGAGGTCTGCGAACGCACCCACGTCCTGAGGCTCCCGGTGGCGCTGCGCGAGCGTCGATTCGACGGGATCACCTGTGACCTGTCGTTCATCTCCCTGCGCGCGGTGGTCCCCGAGCTGGTCCCCATGCTGCGACCGGGGGGCGCGCTCACCCTGCTGATCAAGCCGCAATTCGAGGTGGGCCGGGAGGCGGTGGGCAAGGGTGGCGTGGTGCGAGACCCGGTCGCACGCCAAGAGGCCATCGACCAGGTGCGGCAATTGACCGCCGATCTGGGGCTCTCTATCGTCGGCGTCATCGACTCGCCGATCCGTGGCCCCAAGGGCAATTTGGAAGCGCTGCTAGTCGCCCGGATGCCAGGCTAACCGCGAAAAATAGCCAGTCGCAACAGAGCCATGCAGCGCGTCGGGATCATCTGCAAGCCCCTGGCCGACTTCGGCGCACGGGTCCAGACCCTCCTGGAGTGGATCCGCGCCCAGGGCAAGGAGCTGCTCCTGGACGAGGCGGCCGCGTCCATACTGCCGGACATCCCCACGGCGCCGCGGCAGCGGGTCCTCACCGACTGCGACCTGATCCTGGTCCTCGGCGGCGACGGCACCCTGCTGGCGGCCGCGCGCGAGGCGGCCGGCGGTCGCGCTCCGGTGTTCGGCGTCAACCTCGGCAGCCTCGGCTTCCTCACCGGCACGCCACTGGACGCGGCACAGGCGACCCTCGCCCGCATATTCGCCGGCGAGATCCGCACCGAAGATCGGGCGCTGCTTACCGCCCGACTGGAGCGCGATGGCACTACCCTCGGCGAGTACGACTGCCTCAACGACGCGGTGATCAACAAGGGCGCGATGGCGCGCATCGTCTCCCTCGACGTGAAGGTGAACGGCCGCCCCCTGACCCGGTTCCGGGCCGATGGCTTGATCCTCGCCACGCCTACCGGCTCCACGGCGTACTGCATGGCCGCCGGCGGCCCCATCGTCACGCCCGGTCTGCCGTGCATCACCCTGGTGCCGATCTGCCCGCACACCCTCACCAACCGGCCGCTCGTCCTGTCCACCGATGCGGTGATCGAGATCACCATCGTCGCCGACCACCAGGACCTCTACCTCACCCTCGACGGCCAGCAGGGCATGGCCCTGGAGACCGGCGACCGCATCCACGTCAGCCGCTCCCCCAAGCGGGTGCAGATCATCCACGACCTGGCCTACGACTACTTCTCGGTCCTGCGGGCGAAGCTGGGATGGGGCAGGTAATGGCAGCGGTCAGCTTTCAGCGGTCAGCCATCAGGCCAGAGCATGGCAGACCCGTTGGCGGCAAGGTGCGGCGCACACCGGGAGCTCGGCTGCCCATACTATCCGCGCCGCTGACCGCTGACCGCTGAAAGCCCCTGCAATGTCCGACGAGCTGATCCACGCGATTCGCGTCGCCCTCGAGGCCCAGGCCGAGCTCGGCCTGAGGCGGATCCCGACACGGTGGCTGGGCGCCTGCGCGACAGGGTCGCCATCGGGTCCGGCAACACCATCGTCAGCGACCGCCCCGCCTCCCGCTCCGGTGGTCAGCCGACCAACGCGGGTGCCTCCGGAAACGACACCGATGGCGGCCGCCGAGACGGGCGCGCCGTCGGAGTCCCTGCCCGACGACCTCGCCGCCCTGCGTGACCTCGCCCTGGGCTGCCGCAAGTGCGGCCTGTACGAGACCCGCACCCAGGTCGTGTTCGGGGTCGGGAACCCGCGCGCGGACCTAATGTTCATCGGCGAGGCACCGGGCTTCGACGAGGACCGCCAGGGCGAGCCGTTCGTGGGCGCCGCGGGACAGCTCCTCACCCGGATCATCGAGGCAATCAAGCTGCGCCGCGAGGAGGTCTACATCGCCAACATCCTCAAGTGCCGGCCGCCGAACAATCGCAACCCGAAGCCGGACGAGATCGCCCTGTGCCGTCCCTATCTCGACCGCCAGATCGAGCTCATCCGGCCACGGGTCATCTGCGCCCTGGGCAAGTTTGCCGCCCAGACCCTGCTCGCCAGCGACGCACCGATCTCGCGCCTGCGCGGACGGTTCCACGACTACCGCGGGATCCCCGTGATGCCCACTTACCACCCCGCCTACCTGCTACGAAATCCGGGCGGCAAGCGGGCCGTGTGGGAGGACGTGCAGCAGATCCAGGCGCGCCTGGCTGAGCCACCGCCGGAGTAGTCGGCACCGGCCCGGCATGCCCCAGGTGGCGATCGGCTCGCCTCTCGGCATGCCGTAGTGGGCCCGAACCCGTTAAAAGCCCTGGATTACCGTCAACCCCACCATCTCGTCCGAGCATCTTCATGGCATTGTCAATCGCGCAGCTAGTAGACGAGGCCGCGGAGCGGGTCGAAGAGCTCAATCCCATCGAGTGTCAGCGGTGGATCGAGTCGCGACCCGACGCGCTGGTCGTGGACATCCGCGAGCCCAACGAGTATCGCGAGGGCGCCATTGCCGGTGCGATCCACGTGCCGCGCGGCATGATCGACCTCCTCGCCGACCACGAATACATCGAGCGCGACGTGCGCCTCCAGGACCGCAACCGCCCGATCCTGTTGTACTGTCGCTCCGGCCTGCGCTCGGTCCTGGCGGCCGACGTCCTGCAGCGCATGGGGTTCGTCGAGGTGGTCTCGATGGTCGGCGGTATCACCGACTGGAAGCTGGTCAACCTGCCCCTGGTGGAGCCACCGGAGTCTCCCTTTGCGTGAGGGCCGGAGAGGCACCCGACGTGTTCGCCAAACCAGCGCAACGTGCATGAC
>JASFUG010000202.1:0-6050 GCA_050050395.1 Nitrospirota bacterium | reverse complement strand
GGGTACGCCGCGATAGGCCTGCGATTTCGCCTGCATCTTTGCGACGTTGCGTCCTTGCGTTGAGAGTTTTGTGGAAGAATTGCGGGCTTGGTCGGGCACAGTTGGGGCCGTGGCTCTAGACTCGCCCCATGTCCATGGATCAGGAGCTGTCACGGCGACAGGTGCTGCGCGCGGGAATGGTTCTCGGCGGTGGGGTGGTCGTGGCCGGGCCGGGTTGGGCGGCGGAGCTCCTGGCGCGAACGCCACGGCAGACGGCCGGGCCGTTCTATCCGCGGGTGCGGCCCCTGGATGCGGACGGGGACCTGACCACGGTCGCGGGGGGGCCGGGGCAGGCCCAGGGGCAGATCCTGGATCTCATGGGTCGGGTCCTCGACCGGCGCGGCGAGCCGGTGGCCGGGGCGCGGGTGGAGATCTGGCAGGCCAATGCCTTCGGCCGCTACCGCCATCCGTGGGACTCGAGCACGGCGCCGCTGGATCCGAGCTTCGAGGGTTTCGGCATGCAGACCACCGATGGCCAGGGTCGTTACCGCTTCAAGACGGTCAAGCCCGGCGCCTACGCCGCTTCCCGCGACTGGACCCGCACGCCGCACATCCACTTCAAGGTCACGCGGGACAGGCACTCCCTGGTGACTCAGATGTACTTTCCCCGTGAGCCCCTCAATGAATCGGACCTCCTGTTTCAGGCGGTGGGAAACAAGGCGGCCGTGACGGCCAGGCTGGAGGCGGCGAGCCCGGAGGTCGAAGAGGGAGCCCTGCGGGCGCTCTGGGACATCGTCCTCGCCTGATGGCACCCTGCATCGAGACCACAGACCGTGGGCAGACCCCTCGTCGGCAACCTGGTTCGTACGGCCTTCATCGTCGCCGTCATCCTGTGCGTGGCCTGTTCGCGGGGCGATGATGCGGAGGCGATCCATGCCCTGATCGCGAAGGGCGCCACCCTCGCGGAGGCGCACGACGTGGGCGGACTGACGGAGTTGGCGACGGGGGACTTCGAGGCCGAGCCTGGCGGTTACGACCGCGACTCGCTCCGCGGGGTGCTGTTCTCCGCCTTCGCCTACTACGGCCGATTTCGAGTGGTCTTCCCTCCACCGTCGGTCGCCGTGGATCCGACGGGCGACTCGGCACGGGGAGAGATCCACTTCCTGATGGTGCGGCGGGAGCAGTCCCTGCCGGATCTTGGCGGCCTGGTCGACGATCCGCGCGGCTGGCTGGCGGAGGCCGGTCGGGGCGTGGACCTCTACCGCCTCCAGGTCGAATTCGCCAAGGATCGGCGCGATTGGCGCGTGCGCCGGGCGGTGCTCGAGCCGTTCAACGGCGTCGGCTGGGGAGGTTGAGGAGGTCGGCGAGGTTGAGGCAGGGGCGTCCGGATGTGATTCCGCCTCGCCTCTGGTGGCCGCTTGGGGCGTCTGCAGTGCCCCGGGCGCGCGATACGGGGGTGGCTGGGATCGCGCCGGCGCTAGGCTGCCCCCTCGATCGCCTCGTCGGGCGGCCATGGAGTCGCCGCCTTCGGATTCGGCCCCGTACTGATTTTCGCCCGGGTGGCTGTCCTGCACCGTAAACCGGGAGGGTGGCTCCGCCGATGCCCGTGGGATTAACGGGAGCAGAAAACGTCTGATCCTTGACCCTGTGGGCTGACTCGCCCCCTTCGGGCGGGGTGATCAATCGACCGGCTCGACGGGCGTCCGGCAGAACATTTTCTGCTCCCATTAATAGCCGCAGCAGTCACCCACCCTGTATCGCCTCAAATTGGCAGATCATAAACGAGACTTATAATTTCGTGGGCTGGCGATGAGGTGATTCGTGTCGCTTGATTGAGATCCGGTGCGTGGCTCTCGTTGCATTGAAATTCGCGTTCGTTCCATGCCGGGGGCCTGAGGGAGCCGCCCCCGTCCACCTTTGACCATCGAGCCAGAGCCATGGGGCGGTGATCAAGCGCGGAGGAGCGACTTCCCGTCGGGTCGTGAGGGCGTGAGTGCGCTCCCCTTCAATATCAGGGCGGGATGTCAGAGGTGGCTCTCCCGGGCGTGACGCCGCGGAGTCCAGGAGGGGATCCTCAAGGGCCGTGCCGGATATGCCGTTGCGTCCCTAACCTGATACCGTCTGGGCCGATCGGTCCGGGCGGTGATCTGCGCGCAAGGAGGCAGCGGATGAACGGGAATGATCCGGTGGTGGTGGTCGATGGGCTGCGTACTCCATTCACGAAGGCGTGGGGTGCCTTCGATGACCTGCCGGCCGACGAGCTGGGGCGGATCGTCGCCTCGGAGCTCCTCACCCGCATGGACCTGGATGGCGGCGACCTGGATGCGGTGATCTTCGGCAACGTCGCTCACCCCGGGGACGCCACCAACCTGTCGCGGGTCATCGCCCTGCGCGCCGGCATCCCGGAGGAGGTGCCGGCCCACACGGTGCACCGCAACTGCGCCTCGGGGATGGAGTCGATCGCCCAGGCAGACCAGCTCCTGCGCCTCGGCGAGGCGAAGGTGGTGCTCTCCGGCGGCGTGGAGTCGATGAGCAACATCCCCTTTCTGTTCAGCAAGAAGCTCCAGCGCTGGCTGATGGGGCTGCAGCGCGCCAAGCGACCGGCGGACAAGATCAGTGCCATCGCCCAGCTCCGTCCGGCCTACCTCAAGCCGCAGATCGGGCTCCAGATGGGTCTCACCGACCCGGTGTGCGGCCTCAACATGGGCGAGACCGCCGAGGTGCTGTCACGCGACTTTGGCATCACCCGCGAGGAGCAGGATCGCTTCGCCATGGTGTCGCATAATAAGACCGAGGCGGCGATCGACGCCGGACGCCTGGCGGAGGAGATCGTGCCGGTCTACCCACCGCCCAAGTTCCCGGCGGTGGTTGATGATGACGGTGTGCGTCGCGGCCAGTCTATGGAGGCCCTGGCGAAGCTCAAGCCGGTCTTCGACCGGCGCTACGGCACCATCACCGCGGGCAACGCCTCGCAGATCACCGATGGGGCTGGCGCGGTGGTGGTGATGCACGAGTCCGAGGCGAAGGCGCGCGGCTATCGACCCCTCGGCCGCATCGTGGGCTGGGCCTTCGCCGGCAACGAGCCGGCGCGCATGGGGCTCGGCCCGGTGTACGCGACGCGCAAGGTCCTCAAGAAGGTGGGGATGAACCTCGCCGACTTCGGGCTGATCGAGATCAACGAGGCGTTCGCCGCCCAGGTCCTTGCCTGCCTGCGCGCCTTCGATTCGCGCGACTATTTCGCCGAGCACTTCGGCGGCGAGGAGCCCCTCGGCGCGATCGACGAGACCAAGCTCAATGTCAACGGCGGCGCCGTCGCCCTCGGCCACCCCGTGGGCTCCTCCGGGACGCGGCTGGTGCTCACCCTGCTCAAGGAGATGCGCCGCCGCGGCGTGGAGCGCGGCCTGGCCACCCTGTGCATCGGCGGCGGCCAGGGGGCGGCATTCGTGTTGGAGCAGGCGTAGATAGGACGTCTACTCACCACAGAGACACAGAGGACACAGAGATTGGCTCGAAGAGTGAATGCCCCTACGTCTCGATGCGGTTCTCTGTGACCTCAGTGCCTCTGTGGTGAAAACACACTCGGGGTAATCCTCCATGGACACCATCAGGCTCATCGATCACGACGGCTTCACCGAGCTGTGCTTCGATCTCCCCGACTCGCCGGTCAACACCCTGGCGGCGCGGGTGCTGGAGGAGGTGGAAGAGGCCCTCGTGGGTCTGGCGGCGCGACCGGATCTGCGCGGCCTGCTGATCACCTCGGCGAAACGTAACGTGTTCATCGCCGGCGCCGACATCCACGAGATCGAGTCCATCCACGAGGCGCTGGACGGCGCGCGACTCGCGGCGCGCGGGCAGGCGATCATCAATAAGATCGCCGACCTGCCGGCGGTGACCGTGGCGGCGATCGACGGGGCGGCCCTCGGCGGCGGCTGCGAGCTCGCCCTGGCGTGCGACTGGCGGGTGTCCTCGGACAACCCGAAGGCGAAGATTGGCCTGCCCGAGGTGCAGCTCGGAATCGTCCCCGGCTTCGGCGGCTGTTACCGCCTGCCCAGGCTCGTCGGTCTGGAGCAGGGGCTCGCGATGATCCTCGGGGCCAAGACGCTCCAGGGGAAGCGCGCACTCAAGGCGGGGTTGATCGACGCGTTGATCCCCCAGGCGATCTTTCGCCAGGAGTCGCAGCGGTTCATCCGTGACAAAATCGAGGGTGCGGGCAAGCGGCGCCCTCCGCGCAAGCGCGGGCCGCGCGCCCGGCTGCTGGAGGACCTACCCTTCGGCCGCCGTTTCGCCTTCGCACAGGCCCGCAAGGGGGTGATGGCCAAGACCCGCGGCCACTACCCGTCGATCCTGCGAGCGATCGCCGTGATCGAGGGGGGATGGGATAAGGAGCGCAAATACGCCTTGGACTTCGAGGCGCGTGCCCTCGGCGATATGGCGGTGACGCCCGAGTGCGCCGCCCTGGTCTCCCTGTACTTCGCGAGCGAGCAGCTCAAGAAGGAGAGCGGTGTCCCGGGCAGTCTCGGCGAGCCACCGACCGTGAAGGCGGCGGCGGTCCTCGGTACCGGGGTGATGGGCGGCGGCATCGCCCAGCTCATCGCCGACCGCGAGATCCCGGTGCGCATGAAGGACATCAAGGCGGAGTTCGTCAGCGCCGGGATGCAGGCCGCGCACAAGGTATGGAGCGGTGCCATGAAGCGCCACCGTCTCGACGCCCACGCCTACCGGCGCCGCGCCACCTTCCTTGCGCCGACCGTCACATACGACGGCTTCCGGCGCGTGGACCTGGTGGCAGAGGCGGTGAGCGAGCGCATCGAGGTGAAGCGCAAGGTGCTGACCGAGGCGGAGTCGCAGCTCCGGGACGATGCAGTATTCGCCAGCAACACCTCGTCCCTGCCGATCACGGAGATCGCGGCGGAGGCGACCCATCCCGAGCGGGTGATCGGTCTGCACTTCTTCAATCCCGTGCACCGCATGCCCTTGGTGGAGGTGATCCGCGGCGAGAAGACCTCGGACCGGACCACTCTGACCACCGTCGCCTTCGCGAAGCGGCTCGGCAAGACACCGGTGGTCGTGGCGGACCGGCCCGGCTTTCTCGTCAACCGCCTGCTCCTGCCCTACCTCAACGAGGCCGCCCTGATCCTGGAAGAGGGGTCGGACATCGCGCAGCTCGATGAGCTGGTCCTCGACTTCGGCATGCCCATGGGACCGTTCACCCTGATGGACACGGTGGGGCTGGACATCTGCAAAGAGGTGACCGAGGTGCTGCACGGCGCGTTCGGCGAGCGGATGAAGCCGTCGCGGATCCTCGATTCGATGGTCAGCAAGGAGCGCCTCGGCGACAAGGTCAAACGCGGCTTCTACCAGGGCAAGGGAAAGAAGCGCGGCGTCGATCCGGCGGTGTACGGCGACGTCGGGGTAGAGAAGCGGGAGGTCGACGATCGCAAGGCAGCCCTCGACCGCATGCTCCTCGCCATGGTCAACGAGGGGGCGCGCTGCCTGGAGGAGGAGGTAGTTGTCTCGCCGGTGCACCTGGACATGGCGATGGTCATGGGCACCGGCTTTCCTCCGTTCCGCGGTGGCCTGATCCACTACGCCGACAGCCGTGGCAGCGAGGAAGTGGTGCGGACTCTCCACGTACTGGCCGATCGCCACGGTGAGCGCTTCCAGCCAGCCCCTCTCCTGGTACGCATGGCGGAGAAGGGGGAGAGCTTTTTTTAGAAGCAGGGGCTAGGGACTGGGGGTTAGGGGCTAGGGAAGGTTGGCCGCCTGCGGCGGCCAGCGGATGAATAGGTAATAGCGCCCCCGAAAAGATCGTCCGCCGGCCCGTAGGGCCGGCACCACACCTAGCCCCTAGTCCCTAATCCCTAGCCCCTGACACGTAGTATCTCCCCTCCTGACTCCCTCGCGGGCGCGCGTCGGCCACGACCCACGGCTATAGAACCGGGGGTGGCAGCAAGCGGCTGACCGCGGCTGCGCCGGCGGCCAGGTGGGCGGTGACCGCCTCGCTTCCCGCCGCCGTGATGTGGAGACCAATCGCGGTGGCGCTGGCGGTGGTCGCGGCCGCCGCGGCGATG
>JASFUG010000201.1:0-6063 GCA_050050395.1 Nitrospirota bacterium | reverse complement strand
AAATGCGGGCTAGCGACCGGCCGACGCGTCACACCACGTGCCCGGATCCGATACGCGGCTACCCTCGCGTCCGCTGCGAATTGCGGTGACGTGTGCGGCTACGCACCTTGGGGCCGACGATGGGTGTGCGCCGCTCCGGTGAATCCTTTTCCGATCTCCCGGCTCTATAGCGCGCTAAGAGGGAGAGCGGGACCCCCGCCCCGGCGTAGAGGGAGTGAAACCGCGGGGCGAGGGTCCAGGGGCAACCGGTCTCGCAGGTGACACAGGCGCCCACTCACTACTGTAGAGAGGGCCGACAATATCGGCAAGCAATGTTTCAAAATCGGCATATACCGGTCATATATGTCGAGCTTGCCCACACTGTATCGATACACCGCCTGTCATCGCTGACAGGAGCGCACATGGCCGGCCATTGCGCCGCCGTCAACGCCGCCCGCATCAACAGACGGCGTTTCGGTGCCCCGCTGCGTCTCGCCCGCGGCGTAGGTCTCCGACACCGACGACCGCTTGGCCGCGGGCCGTCACCCCACCATGATGTGGCGCGGTTTGCGCCGCCAGCATCCGGTCGCATGCGCTTCATGGCGCCGTCGTCCCACGAGCGACTCCCCTAGCCCGCATTTCTCACCAGGTTTCGTCGCGAAGCGGTGCGAGGGTGCGCAGATACAAGGCGCGCGCTGGATCCGGGCGCGCAGACCGTTGCAGTACGTCGAGCACACGATCCAAGCGCAACGCAGTAGATGCACGGTCTCGCGCCGCCGCAGCAGGAGGCTAGTGAGAAACGCGGGCTAGTGCCGCTTTTTTATGCTGCCCGTGACAGCATCGGCCACAGCGCGGCCCATACGCGTTCCGGGTTCAGGCCGGTGAGGCAGATCGGGGTGGCGAGATGGCAGGGATCGCGATGGCCGGTCGCCTCCAGGGGCCAACACGGGGCGCAGTCGACCGACTGACTCACGACCACAGCGTCGTGAGGAGCGGTGCGACGCGGGTCGGTGGGGCCGAACAGGGCCACGGTGGGGACGCCACACGCCGCCGCGATGTGCATCAGGCCCGAGTCGTTGGAGAGAAACGCGGTGCACGCGGCGATGCGCTGCGCCGTCTCCATGATGGACAACCCCCGCACCACCTCCAGGCGCGGCTCGGGGTCGGCGGCGATCGCCGCCGCCTCGGCCTCGTCCTCCGGACCGGCGAACAGCCATACCGTCAACTGCGGAAGGGTCGCCAGGGCCCGGTCGATGACGGCGCGAAAGTGGCCTGCGGGCCACCGCTTGAGGGCCATCAAGCGGGAATGGGAGCTGCCCGGATGGACCCCGAGGATGGGGCCGTTGCGCGGCACCGGCACCACGTCCAGGCGCGGTGGCCGATATGGCAGGTCCGACCCCACCAGATTGATATTCTGCTGGACGTCGTCCACCGCCGCCACCGGCACGCGGTGGGTGTAGGCGCCCGGAACGCGCAGTGCCCGATGCAGCGGGTACGCGTGGCCGATGCGCTGCCGCGCGGCGATGAACCGAGTGACCGCCTCGAATCGCCAGTCGTTAGCGGGAAAGCAGGTGTACGAGAGATCGAAGCGCCGCCGGCGCAGACGCCAGAGGTTATGCCGACTGAACGGCGCGATCTCACGCACGGCCGGGTGATCCGCCAGCAGGGCGCCGTGGCTCCGGGTGCGGACCAAGAGGGTGATACGGGCGCCGGAGTACCGCTTGCGGCACGCAGCCAGGGCCGGCTCGGCGAGCAGTACATTACCCAGCCCCTGAAGGGCGATGAACAGAATCGAGCGGGGAAGAGACGGAGACACGGTCAGGAGAGGGTCGGATTCATCACGGCCGGAGAGCGTTGCCCAGCCTCACATAGACACGAATTTACCGTTATTTTTCAATTAATTACAAGCGCATGGCCAGCGTCGGGCGAATTGACCCCTCGTCCGGCTGAGACTAGCATGACGCCGCCAAGTCGGCCGTATGAGCCATGAGCCACGCCCCACATCCTCCCTTCGTCCACCTCCACTGTCACACCCAGTACTCCCTCCTCGATGGGGCGATGAAGGTGGGGGAGATGTGCGCCAAGGCGGCCGAGTACGGCATGCCGGCCGTGGCGATGACCGACCATGGGAATCTCTTCGGGGCGGTCGACTTCTTCCTCACGGCCAAGAAGCACGGCGTGACGCCGATTGTCGGCTGCGAGGTGTATCTCGCCCCCACGGGCCATCAGGACAAGCGCCACCACGTCGGCCTGCCCAAGACCTACCACCTGATTCTTCTGGCGAGCAGCGAGCACGGCTACCGCAACCTTCTCTCCCTGGTCACCACCGGCTATCTCGAAGGGTTCTACTACAAGCCGCGCATCGACAAGGAGCTCCTCGCCAGCCACGCCGATGGGTTGATCGCCCTCTCCTCGTGCCTGGGCGGGGAGGTTCCGCGTCACCTGCGCAACGGCGACCATGAGGCGGCGCGCCGGGCGGCGGCGGAGTACCACCGCATCCTGGGCGAGGACAAATTCTTCCTGGAGATCCAGCGCACCGGCACGCCGGGCCAGGACGAGGTGAACGCCGGGCTGGTGGAGATCGGCCGCGAGCTGGGGATCCCGCTGGTGGCGACCAACGACGTCCATTACCTGGAGCGGTCCAAGGCGGCGGCCCACGACATCCTCATGTGCCTCCAGGGACAGACGACCCGCGCCAACCCGAACCGCTGGCGCTACGACACCGACCAGCTCTACTTCCGCTCCGGCGAGGAGATGGCCGAGCTGTTCGCCGACCTGCCCGAGGCCGTCGAGAACACCGTGCGCATCGCCGAGCGCTGCCAGTTCCAGCTCGACACCTCACACACCTTTCTGCCCTCGTTCGACATTCCCGGCGGATATGTGGAGCCCATCGACTACCTGCGCCACCTCGCCCAGGAGGGGCTCGAACAGCGCCTGGCCAGCCGCCCACCCCAGCGCCACGGACGGTCGGTGTACGACGAGCGGCTGGCGACCGAGCTGTCGATCATCGAGGAGATGGGCTTTCCCGGCTACTTCCTGATCGTCTGGGACTTCACCCGCTACGCCCGCGACCACGCCATCCCGGTCGGGCCGGGGCGCGGCTCGGCGGCCGGCTCCCTGGTCGCCTATTCCCTCGGCATCACCGACCTCGATCCGCTCCCCTACAACCTGCTGTTCGAGCGCTTCCTCAACCCGGAGCGGGTCTCCATGCCGGACATCGACATGGACTTCTGCATGGACCGGCGCGCCGAGGTGATCGACTACGTCACCCGCAAGTACTCGGTGGACAAGGGATACGGCCGCGAGGCGGTAGCGCAGATCATCACCTTCGGCACCCTGCAGGCGCGTGCCATCATCCGCGACGTGGGGCGGGTGCTGGAGATCCCGTACGCCGAGTGCGATCGCCTCGCCAAGCTCATCCCCAACGAGCTCGGCATCACCCTGGAGCAGGCCCTCAAGCAGGAGCCGCGCCTGCGCGAGCTACAGGAGAAGGACGAGCGCATCCGCGAGGTGCTGCGCTATGCCCGCGATCTCGAAGGGCTCAACCGCCACGCCTCCACCCACGCAGCCGGGGTGGTGATCGGCGACGGCCCCCTGCGTCACCACGCCCCCCTATTCCAGACCCCGGAAGGGGACGTGGTCACCCAGTTCGACAAGAAGTTCGTGGAGAAGGTCGGGCTGGTGAAGTTCGACTTCCTCGGGCTCAAGACCCTGACGGTCCTCGACCGGGCGGTGGGCCTCGCCAACGAGGTACGCGCGGAGCGCGGTGATGCGCCGCTCGTGCTCGCCGAGCTGCCCCTGGATGACGAGGCGACCTACGACCTGCTGTGCAAGGGCGACACCACCGGCGTCTTCCAGCTGGAGTCCGGCGGCATGCGCGAGCTGATCGTCAAGCTCAAGCCGCGCTGCTTCGAGGACATCATCGCCCTCGTCGCCCTCTACCGGCCCGGGCCCCTGGGCTCCGGTATGGTCGACGACTTCATCGAGTGCAAGCACGGACGCAAGGAGATCCGTTACCTGCTGCCCGAGCTCGAGCCGATCCTGCGCGATACCTACGGCCTGATCCTCTATCAGGAGCAGGTCATGCAGATCGCCGCGACCCTGGCGGGCTTCTCCCTGGGCGCCGCCGATCTGCTGCGCCGCGCCATGGGTAAGAAGGACCAGGCGGAGATGGACCGCCAGCGCGACAAGTTCGTGGAGGGTGCCGTCGAGCGCGGCGTGGCCCAGGGCAAGGCCGAGGAGATCTTCCGCCTGATGGCGGAGTTCGCCAAGTACGGCTTCAACAAGTCGCACTCGGCGGCCTACGCCCTGATCTCCTACCAGACCGCATTCCTCAAGGCGCACCATCCGGTGGCCTTCATGGCCGCGATCATCTCCGCGGACATGGACAACACCGACAAGGTGGTGAAGTACGTCCACCACTGCCGCGTGGCCGGAATCCAGGTCCTGCCACCGGACGTCAACCAGTCGACCGCCGCGTTCAAAGTGGAGGGGCGCGCCATCCGCTTCGGCCTGGCGGCGGTGAAGAACGTCGGCTCGGAGGCAATCGGGGCGGTCGCCACGGCGCGCGAGGCCGGCGGCCCGTTTGCCGGCATGGTCGACTTCTGCCAGCGGATCGCCGACGTGAAGCCCAACCGGCGCATGGTGGAGGCCCTGGTGAAGTGCGGTGCCTTCGACTCCCTGCACGCGAACCGCGCGCAGCTCATGGCGCACGTCGACCAGGCCCTGGCGGCCGCCAACCAGGTCGTCCACGAGGCCGCCTCGGGTCAGGAGACCCTCCTCGACGCCCTCGACGTGGAGACCACCGACCTGCTCGGCTCGATGGAGCCGGTGGCGCCGTGGCCCGAGCGACTCAAGCTGGAGCACGAGAAGGAGGCCCTCGGCTTCTACGTCACCGGCCACCCCCTGACCCGCTTCCAGGACGAGATCCAGCGTTTCGCCACTGCCGACGTCGCCACCCTGCACACCTGGAAGGAGGAGGCTCAGGCGACGGTGATCGGTCTGATCCAGAACGTCACCACCAAGGTGAACAAGTCCGGCGAGAGGTTCGCCATCCTCACCGTGGAGGACATGACCGGTCTCATCGAGGTGGCGCTCTTCTCGCGCCTCTACAAGGAGGTAGAACACCTCCTGGAGAGCCGCGACCCGGTGGTGATCACCGGCCGGGTACAGGTCGGCGACCGCGGCACCTCCCTGCGCGCCGACAACCTCCTGCCCCTCGCCCACCACCGCGCTCAGGTGGCCACCGCCGCGGAGATCATCCTGCGGCCGAGTCGCCAGAGGCTGGAGGACTACCAGGTGCTGCGCCAGATCCTCAGCCAGCACCCGGGCGACTGCCCGGTCTTCCTGCAGCTCGACCTGCCCGGCGGCGACCGGGTGAAGATCCGCGCCGCCACCGCCTTCTCCATCCAGCCCAGCGACGAGGTCCTCGCCGAGCTGGAGCAGGAGCTGGGCGACGCGATCTCGGTGGGATTTCGTTAGCTGCCGGTTGGCCGTCAGACCGTAGGGGCGGGTTTTATCCCCGCCCGTGGTGATGGAAGCGCCGAGGTAAATCCGCGCACGGGAGGGGGTAGACCCCTCCCCTACGGGATCCCGCCCGCAGAGCGGTTGTAGCTCCGATACCATTTCGCCAACATGAGCCCCCATGAGCGACCGTCCCAAGCAGGATGCCCTCTCCACCCTGGAGTCGCACATCCACAAGCTGCGCCTGCTGCACGAGGAGGAGGGGCTCGACCTCACGGCCGAGCTCAAGGAGCTGGAAGAGAAGTACAGCAACCTGCGCCGTGCCGCCGACCAGCACCTCTCGCCGTGGGATACGGCGCGCTTCGCCCGTCATCCAAAGCGCCCCTACGCCCTCGACTACATCGCCCGCCTCACCGACGACTTTCAGGAGCTGGCCGGTGACCGCGCCTTCGGCGACGATCCGGCCCTGGTGGGTGGGCTCGGCCGCATCGGCAGGCAGGGGATGGTGCTGATCGGCCACCAGAAGGGGCGCACCACCAAGGAGAACATCCACCGCAACTTCGGCATGCCCAAGCCGGAGGGGTATCGCAAGGCGATCCGCCTGATGCACATGGCGGCCAA
>JASFUG010000200.1:0-6072 GCA_050050395.1 Nitrospirota bacterium | reverse complement strand
TGATCGGGGTAGGCGCTCGATCCTTCAGCACGAGCCGCGTGGGGACCCGTCCCCCGTGAGCCACGACCGCGCGGTGCAGGATGCGATACGCCTGTCGCCACGCCGCACGGCAGGTGACCACGGGAAACACCGGCTTGCCACGCAAGATCTCCGCCTCCGGTCCGTTGAGGAAGCCCATCACCGGCGGCGCCGGCGCAAGGAACCACGGCTGGGAGCCGAGGATGACGGCGTCGACGTCGCTCGCCTCCGGCAGGTCGAGGGGCCGAATCGCGCACCCGAGGGCACGCTTGCACTCCGGCGCAACTCCCCAGAAGCGGCGTTGCGGCCACGGGAAGGGATAGGGCTCGACCGGGGCGATAGACCGCCACGTGACGCTGTGTCCGGCAGAGACGAGGGGCGCCGTCACCTCGTCCAGGGCACGTTTGGTCTGGCCCGTGGCCGAGTAATAGATGACCAGCCAGCGCAACTCAGTCGATCCTCTCCGAAGGAGAGTCCGTTGAGACCCTTTCCCGCCGGGAGGGGGCCACGGAGAGGGCGTCGGACCTCATGGGATCGGTGGGCTCATTGTCCAAAACGAGTGCTCGGTCCAGCCACCCCCACCGCGGCCCGCCCCCGGAGGGGGACGGAGGGTTATCCCCGAATGGAATCGAAGGTATCGGCGCCGCGGTAGATGGCCATCTCGCCCAGTGCATCCTCGATGCGCAGGAGCTGATTGTACTTGGCGATGCGATCGGTGCGGGAGGCAGAGCCGGTCTTGATCTGGCCGCAGCCGGTGGCGACGGCAAGATCGGCGATGGTGGTGTCCTCGGTCTCGCCCGATCGGTGCGAGACCACCGCGGTGTAGCCCGCTCGCCGTGCCATGTCGATGGCCGCGAAGGTCTCGGTGAGAGTGCCGATCTGGTTGACCTTGATAAGGATGGAGTTTGCCGCGCCATCACGGATGCCGCGTGCGAGGCGTTCGGTGTTGGTGACGAACAGGTCGTCGCCCACCAGTTGCACGGACTTCCCAAGGGTTGTTGTGAGCTGCTTCCACCCGTCCCAGTCGTCCTCGGCGAGCCCGTCCTCGATGGACACGATCGGATAGCGCTCGCACAGCCCCTTGTAGAAGGCGACCATGCCAGAGGCGTCGCGCTCCGGATCGGCCTCTGCTTCCAGATGGTACTTGCCGTCGCGGTAGAACTCGCTGCTGGCCGGGTCCAGCGCGATGCGCACGTCCTCTCCGGGACGGTAGCCGGCTCCGGATACCGCCTCCATGATCACCGTCAGTGCCTCCTCGTTGGACGAGAGGTTGGGCGCAAACCCGCCTTCGTCGCCCACCGTGGTGGAGAGCTTCTTGCTCTTCAGCACCTTTTTCAGGCTGTGGAACACCTCCGCCCCCATGCGCAGGCCGTCGGCGAAGGTGGTGGCACCGAGCGGCATCACCATGAATTCCTGCAGGTCGACGTTGTTGTCGGCGTGGCTGCCACCATTGAGGATGTTCATCATCGGGACGGGCATCACGCGCGCCTGGGCGCCCCCCAGGTACTGGTACAGCGGCAGGCCACAGGTGTCGGCTGCTGCTTTCGCGCAGGCCATCGACACCCCGAGGATCGCATTGGCACCAAGGCGTCCCTTGTTCGGTGTGCCGTCGAGCCCGATCAGCCGTGCGTCAATCGTGGCCTGCTGCGAGGCGTCGAGGCCAAGCAATGCCTCGGCAATCATCGTGTTGACGTTGTTGACCGCCGTACGTACCCCCTTGCCGAGGTAGCGTGAGGCGTCGCCGTCGCGCAGCTCAACTGCTTCGAAGCTACCGGTGGACGCCCCCGATGGGACAGCCGCGAGGCCATGGCCACCCGAGGCAAGGTCGACTTCCACCTCGACGGTCGGGTTGCCACGGGAGTCGAGAATTTCGCGTGCGTGAACATTAACGATTTCCATGGCAGGGGGACCTCCGGAGGGTGTGGGTTGGATGGATCGGTCAGCGGTCTAGTGGGCGATTCTTATTGCGCATCGTGGCACGCGGGTGCTGCCGCGGCGCAGCGAGGTTATGAGACCCGGAGCGGGGTTGTATGCGCGGCATGTGCGGTCACTGGGCGACGGCGTCGTCACACGATCGGCGCGGCTGTAATTGCGCAGTGGCTTCATGGCGAGAGATACCGGCTAGCTCCAGGTCGGGCGCTGCAGGGCCTGGACCCGCTGTAGGCTCTCTTCTAGCAGAGCCACGTCGAGATCGTCATCGGCTATTGCCTCCTCGGCCGCCGCCATCAATGCGCGAGCATATCGTTGATCGTGTCCCACGAGCACCAGGTCACCTCCCGCGGACCAGTAGCGCCGTACGATGTCTGCTGGCCGGAAGTGGTCGGTGATGGCGCGCATCTCCATATCATCGCTGATCACGACGCCCGCGAAGCCGAGCTCATCGCGCAGCCAGCCGCGCAAGATCCGCTCGGAGAGCGTGGCGGGCAAGATCGGGTCGAGGGCGGAATAACGCACGTGGGCCGGCATCACCAGGGTCCCGCCGCGTTCGATCAGGGCGCGAAACGGCGCCAGGTCTCGCGCCTGCAGGGTCGCCTCGGCGGCGTCGACCCTCGGAAGGGTCTGGTGTGAATCGTCGACTGTGGAGCCGTGGCCAGGAAAGTGTTTCACGCAGGGCAAGACGCCGGCCCGCTCACAACCGCGCACGAAGGCCCGGCCGAGACGCGTCACACGCTCGGGGTCACCGCCGAAGGAGCGGTCGGCAATGAAGGCGCTGTGAGGATCGTCCACCACGTCCAGTACCGGCGCGAGGTTGGTGTCGATCCCCAACCCTGCCAAGGCGGTCGCCATCTCAGACGCCACCGCCTCCACCTCTTCCTCCACCCCGCGGCCGCCGAGCTCGGCCGGTGCCGGATAGCGGGGGTATGGGGGGGAAGGGAGCCGGGATACCGGGCCACCCTCCTGATCGACTGCGATCATCACCGGCCGGCCGGCCGTCACGCGGATCTCGCGCGTGAGATCACGCACCTGGTCCGGCGCCACGAGGTTGTGCGCGAACAGGATTACGCCGCCGACCTCCTCATCCTGGAGCAGTGCCCGACTCTCGGAATCGAGCGCGGTGCCGGGCACGCCCACGAGGAATAGCCGGCCGATGGGAAAGGTGGCGCTCATCCACCCGTCGCCATCGTCAGCGCTTCGGAGCCAGAAGCCTGCCCGGTGTTGTCGACAGACTGAGTCGCGCCGTTTATGCCGGGTACTTGCGATTCATCCAGCGGGTGGTCATGACCGCCCCGACGCACAGCACCACGATGGTCGCACCGGCCTCACCCCATAGCTGCAGGGCGTGGTTGAACGCCTCCTCGGCTTTCTGTCGCGCTGCCTCCTGCGCCGCCGGGTCGGCCGCGGTCTCCGCCTGTATGTTGTACGCCCGCTCGTTCCGAATCTCCTTGTAGCCCTCGATTCCGCCAATCGAGAAGACCAGCAACGCCATGCCCCACAGGAAGCCGACGATCAGGACGTAGATCGCCTCACGGGCGACGCTATAGCTGTACTCGGACTGGGTGGTCATGGCGGTGGCTCCGTAGAGAAAGGCGCGGAATTGTCTTCGCTCGGGGCTGGCAAGTCAATTCGAGGGGAGGTCATGATGGCACGTGGCGGGGGTCGAGGTGGTCGCGCAGCCGGTCGCCGAGGTGGACCGCGCACAGCACGGTGAGGAAGATCGCCAGACCCGGGAAGGTGGTGATGTGCGGTGCGACCAACAGGTAGCTGCGGCCCGCGTCGAGCAAGGCACCCCAGCTTGGCGTGGGTGGCTGGGTGCCGAGGCCGAGGAACGACAGGGACGACTCCGCCAGGATCGCGTAGGCGAATCCAAAGGTCGCCTCGACCAACACGGGCGATGCGACGTTCGGCAGCAGGTGTCGGAAGAGCAGGCGCCGAGCGGGCAAGCCCAGGGCGGTCGCGGCCGTCATGAACTCCCGCTCGCGCATGGCGAGCACTTGGCCGCGGGTCAGTCGCGCATACCCGACCCATCCAATCAAGCTGAGCGCGACGATCACGTGACCGATGCCGGGGCCGGCTGCGGCGGTGAAGGCGATGGCCAGCAAGATGCCGGGGAACGCGAGAAAGATGTCCGTGATGCGCATCAGCACCTCGTCGAGCCAGCCGCCGCGCCACCCTGCGAGGAGACCGAAGCTGACCCCGACGGCGGTGGTGATGATCACGGTGGCCGAGGCGACGCCGAGCGAGACTCGTGCGCCGAGCAGGATGCGTGACAGAAGGTCCCGGCCGAGCTTGTCCTGGCCCAGCCAGTGGGCGGTGGAGGGGCCGGTGAGGCCCCCGGGTAGGTCGAGGGCCTGAGGGTCGTAGGGCGCCAGGATGGGCGCGGCGATGGCGATCACCGCCACCGCCACCAGGGTCCATCCGGCGAACCCCAGGGCCGGGACAACGGTGGAGCGGCGCTGGTCGAGGCATTCGGCCATCGATATAAACCTACACCTCCCGGAGCGGCGCCAGAAGGGGTTCACGGCGCTCAGGGACCGCCGTATGGCGTAGGCAGGGCCGGGCCTTCCCCCTCCGGGCCGTGACATGATACCACCGGCCATGGAGCGTGATCGATCGCGTGATGCGGCACGCTGGCGCCTGATCTTCGCACTGGACGTCGGCTCGGCGGCCGAGGCGCGCGAACTCGTGCGTCTGCTGTCTCCAGAGGTCTCGTTCTTCAAGGTCGGGCTGGAGCTCTTCTTTGCTTCCGGACCAGCGCTGGTGAAGGAGCTAGTGGCCGAGGGGCTGCGGGTGTTCCTCGACATCAAGCTCCTCGATATCGCCACTACGGTGGAGCGGGCGGTGCACGCGGCTGCACGCCTCGGTGTCGAGGTGGTGACGGTACATCCGGATGCGGCGGCGGTCGCGGCCGCCTGTCGTGGTCGCGACGGCGCACGACCGAAGATCTTCGTCGTCACCCTGCTGACGAGCCAGACGTTCGCCGGTGGCGCGGCCACCGTAGCGGAGATGGTCGGCGCGCGTGCCGTGATCGCGGCCGCGGCGGGAGCCGACGGCGTGATTGCCGCCGGGCGCCACGAGGAGATCACGGCGGTGCGCGCGGCGAGCCCCGGTCTGCAGATCATCTGTCCGGGTATCCGGCCTGCCGGGGTCGCCTCGGGTGACCAGCGGCGTGTGGTGACGCCCGCAGAGGCGCTTCAGGCCGGCGCCGACTATCTGGTGGTCGGAAGGCCGATCCGCGATGCGGACGATCCCCTGGCGGCGGCCCGGTCCATCGTCGCCGAGATGGCACAGGCGCTGGGCGAGGGATCGTAGTGAAGAACGCGCCCCGCCGGTGGCGGGGGGGGCACAGTAGAGCGGGCGGCTGGCCGTACATCGGTGGCCGCGCTGTATGGCCCGGCGCCCGGAGCAGTGGTCGTCGCGGTGATACCCTGCGGCGATGGACCTGTCCACCGTGCATATCACCTCCATCGACGTGCGTGAGGTGCTCCTCTACCGGGCCGGGCTGTGGCTGGCGGCCTTCGGCGCACTAGGCATTGCGGCGTGGCTCGTGTGGCACGGCGCTGTCGACCATCGCGGCCTACATGTGCCGGCACGGCTGGCGGGCACGACCTGGGTCGCCAGCTTCGCGCTGTGGGCCATGGCGCTCGGTGCGGGGCTGGCGGTGCGCTACATTCATCTCTACATGGGGTGGCTGCACACGGTGCTGCGATGGTGGATCGGAGTGGGGGTGCTCGCCTGTGTTCCCGCCGCGATGCTCGGGGAGGGGCTGGCGACCAACGTCTATCGCCATCCATGGGCGGGGATCGGCTATGGCTTCGTCCTCGCCACCCTGTGCGGCATCGCGGTCAAGGAGATGCTCTGTTTCGGCCGCCTGACCACGTTCGCATTCGCCGTAGTCACGCCGGTCCTCGCCCTCGGCCATCTGACCGGCGTGTTGTCACCGCAGTGGGAGGTGCAGCTCTTCTTTCTCGACTGCGCCCTGCTCGTCGTCTTCGGTGTCGCCAAGGTGTGGCAGCCATACGCCGCGGACGTGGGCGACAAGGCGCTGCTGATGCGGCTGCGCGGCTACCCGTTGCCGCCGGACGCCATGGGCGTTGATAGCTGACGCCGGAGCGC
>JASFUG010000199.1:0-6119 GCA_050050395.1 Nitrospirota bacterium | reverse complement strand
GGTCGTGACCTCTCCTAGTTGCCCACCGCCGCGGCGATCTTCTGCGCGCCTTCCCAGATCGACTCCACCGCGTCCAGCTTCACCCCCGACTCGGCGAGCATGTTCCGTGCCTGCTCGGCGTTGGTGCCCTGGAGCCGCACCACCAGCGGCACCTGCAGGTCGACCATCTTGGCGGCGTCGATGATCCCCTGGGCGATTCGGTCGCAGCGCACGATACCCCCGAAGATGTTGACGAAGATCCCCTTCACACCGGGGTCGGCCAGGATGATCTTGAACGCCTCGGCGACCCGTTCCGCCGTGGCGGTGCCGCCGACATCGAGGAAGTTGGCCGGCTCGGCCCCGGCGAGGGCGATGATGTCCATGGTCGCCATCGCCAGCCCGGCGCCGTTCACCATGCAGCCGATATTGCCATCGAGCTTGATGTAGTTGAGGTCCCACTCCGAGGCGCGAATCTCGAGCTCCTCCTCCTCACTGAGATCGCGCAGCTCGACGATGTCCTTGTGACGAAACAGGGCGTTGTCCTCGAAGTTGACCTTTGCGTCGAGGGCCACGAGCTGGCCATCCTCGGTGACCACCAGGGGGTTGATCTCGATCTGCGAGCAGTCCTTGTCCAGGAACAGGCGGTAGAGGTTGGCCAGCATCTTGCCGCATTGCTTGACCAGGTCGCCCTCCAGCCCGAGGGCGAAGGCCACCCGCCGGCAGTGGAAGCCCTGCATGCCGATCACCGGGTCGATGTGCAGGGTGACGATCTTCTCCGGTTGCTCCGCCGCCACCGCCTCGATGTCCATGCCCCCCTCGGTGGAGGCGATGATCACCGGCTTGCCGGCGCCACGGTCGACGATCATGGAGAGGTAGAGCTCGCGGGCGATGGGGGAGCCCTTCTCGATCAGCAGGCGCTGCACCTTCTTGCCCGCCGGCCCGGTCTGATGGGTGACCAGGGTCTTGCCGTAGATCTCGCTGGCGAGGGCCCGCACCTCGTGCTTGTCCTTGGTGAGCTTCACCCCGCCCGCCTTGCCGCGGCCGCCGGCGTGGATCTGGGCCTTCACCACGTAGACCGGCCAGTCCTGGGCCTCGGCGTAGCCCACCGCCTCGTCGACGTTGCCCGCCGCACGGCCCTCCGGCACCGGAATGCCGTACTCGCGAAACAGCTCCTTCGCCTGATGCTCGTGGATGTTCATCTTGGTCTTCCTTACCGGGAGTTACCGCAGGACCAGCGGCCCCATCTCCCGTAGGGGAGGGGTTCATCCCCTCCCGTGTCTGGTCTGGCGATATGTCTAGAGGCCCGCGCACGGGCGGGGATAAACCCCGCCCCTACGGTCTATCAATATGCCCCTCCTGGAGGCCGTGGCAGGTGCCCCAGGTTTGCTCCGGCCCGCAGCTTGCGACCACAGGCGTACTGAGGTACGTCGAGGATCGCGGGCGAGGACACGGCGCAAAGATGGGGTGCATGGCGCGGCCGTTAGCCGACGAAGGAGCACTTCGAGGCGGCGGTGCGGGTATCCATGTTGCGGCCGCGGTTGATGTGGTCCTCGATCTCGGCGGCGCAGCCGATCATGCGGCCGAACAGGAAGGTGGTGAACGCGGCGCTCTCCATGGTGTGCTCGGAGAAGTCCCCGGCCTGGTACGGCTGCCACAGGATCTTGAGCAGCAGCACGGCGATCACCGCGTCGACGTTGACGCAGTAGACGTTCTTGCTCACCCCCTTGTCGAACAGGGCCTGGACCAGGGCGTGGTAGTAGTCGTGGAAGACGTTGTACTCGCCACGCTCCTTGAACAGCTCCGCGACGAACACCTCACGCGGGTCGTAGTTGACCGGCTTGTTCTTGAACACCGGGTGGTTGATGCACGGTACCTTGTCGTAGCCGAGATTGCCGATCGCCTTCTGCTCCGCCTTGTACTTCTTGTAGGTCACCGCGTACTCGCCGGCCATCGCCGCCAAATCGAGCTGGTGATCGGACTTGGCCGGATCGGCGAGGCCGGTCTCCCTGAACCGCTCCACCAGGAAGGCGATCGCCTCGAAACCGTTGCCGCCATGGGCGTAGCCGGTGTGGGTGAGGAAGCCGGTCATCGCCTTGTTGATCTGCACCCGCTCCGGGGTCTCCGGACCATCGGCCGAGACACCGCCCTTGGCCCCCTGGGCCGAGATGGTGCCCGGGCCGTTGGTGATGATCAGCCCGAGGAGGACGTTGAACGAGAACAGCTGCGCCTCGCTCGGCCGCTCTCCCATCAGGGCGAGATACGCCAACTCGGCGACGGACCAGGAGGAGAGGATCTCGTCCATCGCCACCCCCCGGAAGGTGCCCGCGCCGTGCTCGCCGCCGTGCACCGCGGCGCCGATCAGACTGCCGTAGAGGCGCACGTACCAGGGCAGGTTGCGGATGGTGATGGTGGAGAGGCGCTTGCGGGCGAGCGCACCCCACGCGAGCGTGGTAGTGATCGCGGCGAGGACCGCGTCGGCGGTGACGTTGTCACCGAGCCCGCGCACGAACTTGACGAAGGCCGACTTGGCACCGCGGGCATCCAGCGCCTCGAGCATCGCCTGCGCCTTGGGATCGGGCTCCGGACCGAGGAAGGTCTCGCGCGAGGCGTCGGCGGCCACCGCCGAGGCGTCGAACGACTCGTCGGTGGCGTCGCTGAGGCCGGAGTGGGCGAACAGGTCGAGCAGGGTTGCGGCCGCCTGCCGCGCACCATCCACCCGCTTCGGACCCACGATCGAGCACGCCGCCGCCAGTACCGAGTTGGGGGAATTGCCTGCCTCGCGTGACGCGTCCGCGGCGACCAGCAGCGGGCTGCCGTGCAGGTTGACCTCGGCAGCGATCGCCACGTTGGCCAGCTTGCAACCATTCTCATCCAGGTTCTCGCGGACCAGGGCCATCAACAGGTTGGACTCGACCGGCTGGCGGGTCGCGTCGAGGACGGAGATGCCATGGATCTTGGAGACCTGGGTCTTGGGATCCATCAACGAGGCGCCGGAGCAGTCCTTCATCGCCTGGCGCGGGAAGATGGTCCCCACCTGGCGGTTGATGATCGCGATCTGCTCATTATAGGGAGCCACCGCCTCCACCACCGGCGGGGTGAGCTCGGGGGGCAGCTTGAGACCCTGGTCGTTGGCAAACCACGGCTTGAGCGACAGGGAGCCCTCGGGAGAGAAGTCCGGCTCCTGGCCGTTGAGCTTCATCACGGCGGTCATGGCGGCGGGGATGTGGGCGATGTTGGTCACCACCGCCCCCTTGGCGGAGCACACCGGGTTGTCCGGCGTGAACAGCGAGTCGACGCCGAACATCTCCATGAACCACCGCTCCTTGGCGGCGGCATCGTCCCCGGAGCCGGCCATGGCGCCGGCGTGGCCCACGGAGCGGGTCAGCTTCGCCTTCCAGCGGCCCACCACGCACGCCACCGTGGGCTTGCTCAGCTTGAGACCGTACTCGTAGTAGCCACCGGGCTCCACGTACATCACCGCCGCCTTGGTGCGGTCGTCGTTGGCCAGGGCGTTGGCAAACTCGGGCGCGGCGAAGTGAATGAAGAGGTCCTTTCCCGACGACACCGAGACCGTCGTCCCCCAGCCCGCGGTGGCTAGGTAGACGGCGATGGTGGTGGTGAAGTTGCCCGAGTTGGAGAAGATCGCGACCGTCCCCTTCCTCAGGGATTCCCCCGGGTTGGAGCCACCGAGGGCCCCGCCGAGACGGACATGGTTCCAGGAGTCGGCGAGGCCAAGACAGTTGGCGCCGAAGATGTCGATGCCATTGATCTGGCCCATGGCGCGGATGATGCGGGCGTCGCGCACCGACACCTTCTCCGTCAGGATGATTACCTTCTTCAGGTCCGGGTTGACCCGCACCAGCTCGGCGACACCGTCGCGTACCCCCGACGGCGGCAAATAGACGACCCCGGTGTTGAAGGTGTGGCCTGCGTCGAGGCCGTTACGGACGTTGTTGAAGACCGGGATGTCGCCGACCTTGGTCTTCAACACCTGGCCTTCGCGTCCCGGGCTGGTGCCGAACACGATATTGCCCCCGGAGTACTCATGGCTGGTGGGCGTCACACCACGGGACTCACCGCCCAGGATGTTAAGCACACACACCCGGTCCTCCTTGGTGGCAAGGTCCGCCAAGGAGTTGATCCCCACGTAATACTGGAAGTCGCCTACGCCCTTTTGGTGCATCTCGTTACCTCTTTTTCAAGAGCTTGCCGTTAATCCTCAGACCACGAGGAGCAGGTCGTTACGCCGCCACCCCGAGCCTTGCGGCCACCTGCCCGCGCCCGCCGGACATCATCCAGCGGTTGGCGGCCTGGGCGAAGTTGACCACCTCGCTCATCGCCGAGTCGTGGCCGAAGATGCGGTACGGGAGACCGAGGGCGTCGAGGGTGTCACGCATCACCCCCATGCCGCGGATCAGGTTGGGGCCGCCGCGGCCGATCACCACGAACAGCGGCGTGGGGCCGTTGGCGTTGATGTAGTCGCGCAGGGCGTCCGCCATCGCCCGGAAGGTCTCATAGATGTCCGTGTTGTTCGCCTTGCCGCCGATGATGAACAGCACGTTGGTCTGCTCCAGGTAGTGCTTGAAGCAGATCCGGGCGATGTCCTTCATCTTCTCGTACGGTGGGTTCCCGCCGAAGTCGGAGGAGATGATGGCGTCATCGCCGAGGAGCTCGGTGACCAGGGCGTTGGCGCCGCCACCGAAGGTCGGGGCGAGGATCGTGCCGCGCTCATTGATGACGTACACGTCGCTCTGCCCCTGGTAGGTTCGGAGCTGATTCACCTCCTGCTCGAAGTCCGAGTAGCTGGCGGCGAACAGGTGCGGCGGCAGGTTGAGCCGCTTCCAGTTCTCGTCATCCTGGTCGAAGCCGCACTTGAAGTCGCACGCCACCGGCACCAGCCGGCCCTTGGCGTTGGGGCTCATGCGGATCGGGTTGATCTCCAGGGCGGTCATCCCGTAGTTGTGGAACAGATCCCACAGCTTGGGCAGGTTCTGCACCAGGGGAGAGATGATCTCCTGGGGCGCGCCGAGGTCCGAGAGGGCGTTGGCGATGACGAACGCCTTGAGGCCGGTGAGGGGATCGAACGGGATCTCCGCCACCTTGTCCCTGGGCAGCTCCTCGATGTCCACGCCGCCGTGGTGGGTGATGGTCACGGTCGGCGCACGGAACTTGGTCGAGTCGCTGATGGAGAAGTACACCTCGTGCTCCGCCGGGACCGCGCCTTCGAAGGTCACGCCCTCGGCCTTGGCCGTCGCGTTTCCGTGGCGGTGCTCGGCGAAGTACAGGCGTTCCTTCTCGGCCAGGGCGGTCTCCACGTCCTTCGCCCGGCCGATGAGGCCCGACTTGCCCTTCTTCCCCACGCCGCCCTTGAAGACCGGCTTGATGAAGACCTCACCGCACCGGTCGATCAGGGCCTTGATCTCGTCGGTGCTGGCCTCGGGCCCGAGCACCTCCGCCGTGGGGTATCCCACATACCGCAGAAGCTTCGAGCCGTAGAGCAATCCTGTAAGCTGCATAGCTGTCCCTCTTGCCTCGGGGGAAACGGATGGCACCGGAGCCGTCGCGCTCGCGGTGCTCGATTAACCGCCTTTGCCTACGCGTTGATAGCGACGCCTCCGGTGGAAATGGAACGCCGGGTAAGCTCGGGCATCGACCTCCTCCACCGCGCATCACGCGCCAAACAACCGCAGCGTGTCGCCTTCCCAGCGCTGCAAAAAACCCAGAACGTTAATGGAAAAATTCACATGGATTTTCGTGTAAATATGCGAAATCCCACAAATCTCTCCGCAAAAAGGGGGCGCTTTATAGATAACTTACGCCCACAGGGCAAGGGCGCGCATCGTGCACCGAACCCACTACCGACGCAGGGGGCTCCACACGCCCGAGCGGCTCGGCCGATTCGCGGTCCCGCAGCCGGGACGGTCGATCTCTTCTCGTTAGGCTCCCGGCTCCGTGTCCCGGGGGGACCACGCCCGGCGTCGCTCATCACCCCACGGCTGTGCGCTCCCGGCGTCGGTCATTCCTGCCGCCCCGAAGAACCGCTGGCCAGCCACAGTGTGGGAAAGATCGCCGTGGCATCCCTCCGCATCCGACTCCACCCGCTCCGTATGCAGTTCGTAAACGATTTCGCTTTCGGTGAA
>JASFUG010000198.1:0-6132 GCA_050050395.1 Nitrospirota bacterium | reverse complement strand
CCGCAGCAGGAGGCTGGTGAGAAATGCGGGCTAAGCCGGGGCGCCGCCGACCACGACGATCAGGACGCGATACGGCCCGTGGGCGCCGAGGGTGACGGTCTGCTCCACGTCCGCGGTGCGTGACGGCCCGGAGACGAAGCTCACCGCGCGCGGCAGGGTACCGTACTCGGCGCGCAGTCCGTCCCAGGCGTCCTCCATGGCGGCGACGATCCGCCCCCGCTCCACCACGGCGATGTGGGTCTCCGGCAGGAGGCTGACGGTGGCCGGGGTATGCGGCCCGGAGAGGAGCATCAGTGTGCCGGTCTCGGCGATGGCGGCGAAGGCGCCGGTGATCCCGACGAGGTCGTCACCTGACGCGGCTCGCGCCTCCACCCCGATGTCCGCCGCGCGCCAGTCGAGGGCCGCCAGCGCGGGCCAGCAGACCGCCTGCGTGGGCAACTGGTGGTCACGCAGGTAGCGCGCCACCGAACCCGGGATCTCGGCCATCGTCGCCGCATGAGTGACCTCGCTCGCCAGCCGCGTCGCCTGCGAGCAGAACCGTTGCACGAGATCCCCCGCCGGTGGCGGGATCGGCCCGCGAGGATGGTGACGAATGCGCTCGTCGGCTACCGTGCCGGCACGATCGGCGCCCCGCGCCCGGGCGATCCGCGCCAGGATGGCCTCGCGCGCACTCACGGCCGGCGACCCGCGCGATAGAGATCGCGGAAGGTCCGGCCCGCCGGGGCCGGGAAGTCCCGCCCGCGCATCCAGCCGGAGGCGCCCGGCAGCCGGCGCAGCCACCCCTCACGGCCGGCGAGAATGCGCAGCAGCCACGCGGCGACCCGTGCGGCCATGGCATAGAGCGCCGGGCGCTGTGCGAGCCACGACCAGAGCCGCAGACCGAGACGTTCGCTCCACGGTCGCAGGCCTCGCTCCACCTGCCGATGCCGTAGGTGCCGCAGCAGGTCCGGTAGGGGGATCGATACCGGACATACGCGGGCGCACTCGCCACACAGGGTCGAGGCGTGGGGTAGGTCGAGGGCGTTCTCCAGGCCGGCGAAGGCCGGCGTCAGCACCGAGCCCATCGGCCCTGGGTAGACCCAGCCGTAGGGGTGACCGCCGATGCTCTGATACACCGGGCAGTGGTTCATGCAGGCGCCGCAGCGGATGCAGCGCAGGATCGGCTCAAGCTCGGTACCCAGCAGGCGGCTGCGGCCGCCGTCGAGCAGGATGATGTGAAAGTGCTCCGGCCCGTCGTTGTCGTCCGGCCCCTTGGTACCGGTGAGGACCGAGACGTAGTTGGTGATCGACTGGCCGGTGGCCGCGCGCGGCAGCAGGCGCAGGAGGGTGGTCGTGTCCTCCAGGGTCGGCACGACCTTCTCGATGCCCGTGATCGCGACGTGTACCCGCGGCAGGGTGGTGCACAGCCGGCCGTTGCCCTCGTTGGTGACCAGCACCACCGAGCCGCTCTCGGCAACGAGGAAGTTGGCGCCGGTGATCCCCATGTCCGCCGCGAGAAACCGCGGCCGCAGGACCTCCCGTGCCTCGCGGCACAGCCCCGCGATGTCGGCGGTGCGGGGGCGCTGGTGGCTGGCCTCGAAGAGGTCGGCGACCTGCTCCTTACTCTTGTGCACCACCGGCGCGACAATGTGCGATGGCCGCTCGTGGGCGAGCTGCAGGATGTACTCGCCGAGATCCGTCTCAAGCACCTCCAGGCCGGCCCCGACCAGGGCGTCGTCGAGGCCGCACTCCTCGCTCACCATGGACTTCGCCTTGACGATCCTGCGCACGCCGTGCTGCGCGGCGATCTCGGCGACGATGCGGTTGACGTCGTCCGCGTGCTCGGCCCAGTGGACCACCGTGCCACGGGCCGTTGCCGCGCGCTCGAAGCGCAACAGGTACCGGTCGAGGTCACGGATCACGCGGTCGCGGACCTCGGTCGCGGAATCACGGAGTGCCTCGTAGCCGGGAAGCTCGCCGATCGCCGCCGCGCGGGCGTCAACGAACTTGGTCTGGAGCCGACCCAGGGCGCGCTGCAGCTGCGGGTCGCGGAGGCTCTCCGCCGCCGCGCGTCTGAAGTGCAGCGCGGTCACCGGCATACGCCGTCCTCCCCCGCCAGGACCTCGGCCACGTGCAGCACCCGGGTCTGGAGGTCGCCGCGGCGGCGCAGCCGCCCCTCGATGTTGAGCAGGCAGCCGAGGTCGCCGGCGACCAACGCGGCGGCACCCGTCTGTGCGATGTGGGTGCACTTGTCCTCCGCCATGTGCGCCGAGATGTCACTGAACTTCACCGAGAAGGTGCCGCCGAAGCCACAGCAGGTGGTGGGCTCACGCATCTCGATCAGGGTCACTCCCGGCATCCGCGCCAGCAGAGCCCGCGGCTGGGCCTGCACTCCTAGCTCGCGCAGGCCGGCGCAGGAGTCGTGGTAGGTGATCGTTCCGCTGTACCGCCCCGGGACGGCCTGGAGCCGGACTACGTTGACCAGGAAGTCCGTCAGCTCATACGTGCGTCGCGCCAGGTTCTCCGACGCCTCGTGCGTCGCCGGGTCGTCCGCGAACAGTCCCGGGTAGTGGACGCGGATCGTGGCGGCACACGACCCGGACGGTGCGACCACGGCATCGCAGCCGTGGAATTCGGCGATCACCTTGCGCGCCAAGGCCCGCGCCGCAATGCGATCCCCCGCGTTGTAGCCCGGCTGACCGCAGCAGGTCTGCGTCTCCGGTACCACCACCTCGCACCCCGCCGCCTTTAGCAGGCGCAGCGCCGCAAACCCGATGCTCGGCCGCATCAGGTCCACGAGGCAGGTCACGAACAGACCGACGCGCATGGCTCTCCGATCGCAGGGCGGCTCACATACACAAGCGTGCCGCATTGTCGGTCGCGAGCGGGGCTCCGGTACAGCGGCAACGCCTCATGATGGTTCGAGGTGACAACTCGCGCGCCACCCGCCACCTTTACGGGCATGCGCGTCGTCCTGGTCCTTCCGCCCGCCATCGAGCCGGTAAAGACGCCGCTGCTGGCGTTCGCGTATCTGGCTGCGGCGCTGCGTCAGTGGGGGCACGAGGCTCTGGTCGTCGATGCGGCGGCGCCGGAGGGGCGCGGCGCCGACCCGCTCTGCGAGGTGGTGGGCCGTCTCGGGCCCGACCTGGTGGGGATCCACGTGAAGACCCTGGAGGTCCAGGCCGCGTATCGAACGGCGCAGGAGCTGCGGCAGCTGGGGGTGAAGCTTGTCGCCGGCGGGCCCCACGCCAGCGCCTGTCCCGACGAGGCCCTGGACCACGGCTTCGACTTCGTGCTGCGTGGGGAGGCCGAGGTGTCGTTCCCGGTCCTGGCGGACGCCCTGGAGGGACGCGGCGATCTCGGCCAGGTCGACGGGCTGTCGTTCGTCGATCGTGGGCAGCATCGACACCTGCCGGAGCCACCGCCGGTGAGCGACCTCGACGCCCTCCCGGACCCCCTCTCCGCCCTCGACGCCTTCGACCGGGCGGTCTATGGCACCGCGGAGGTCGCGGTGCCCGCGGGGCTGCTGGCGAGCCGTGGCTGCCCGGCGGCGTGCACTTTCTGTGCGAACAACGTCACCGGGAGAAGGCTCCGCTGTCACTCGCCGGCGCGGGTCGCGTCCGAGGTCCGGCGACTCGTTCATGGTTTCCATCGCCCCGCGTTCTCGTTCTTCGACGACTCCTTCGCCGTCGGCCGGGCGCGCGTCGAGCGCCTATGCCACGCCATCGAGGAGGTGGGGGGGGCGCACTGGACCTGCACCGCCCACCCGGCGCATCTCGATCGCAAACTCCTCGCCCTCATGCAGCACGCCGGCTGCGGTGGGGTCGACATTGGCATCGAGAGCGGCGATCCGGACATGCTCAAGGCGATCGGCAAGGGGGTGACCACCGAGCGGGTCCTCCAGGTCCTGGAGTGGGCGGGCGAGCTCGGCATGCACACGGTGGTGAACCTGATGGTGGGCTGGCCCGACGAGACCGAGGCGCAGCTCGACGCCACCCTCGCCTTCATCGAGGGGGCGGCGCCCCTGGCGGGTGGCTTCAACGCCCGTGGCGTGCTGGTGCCGCACCCGGCGACTGAGCTCTACGAACGCCATCACGAGCGATTCGGCTTCACCGGCTGGTGGCTGCGCGAGCCGCCCATCGCCTACGAGCCGTTTCCCCAGGCGTGGAACCCGGCTGAGGTGCGACGCGCCTACGCCTCGGACGCGGCTCTGGAGCGGAACTTCT
The DNA here is from genome assembly GCA_050050395.1 of Nitrospirota bacterium. Classification (GTDB taxonomy): domain Bacteria; phylum CG2-30-53-67; class CG2-30-53-67; order CG2-30-70-394; family CG2-30-70-394; genus DASWHD01. The sequence goes on along the minus strand of JASFUG010000198.1, from coordinate 1,927 downwards.
TTCACCACCCGCCCCACCGCCTCGCCTTGATGGCCGAGGTCCTGGAGCGCAAGGCGTACCACACGTTCCGGCGCATCGCGGACTGGACCGGTGGATCAGCCCCGGCCGTGACCGTACCGGCGGCAGGGTCACGGTGAGTGGCGCGAGCGTTGCGCCGCTGCGCGAGTCGGACGACCTCCGCGACGACCCACGCGCGCTGGTCCAGCGCGCCCACGACGAAGGCTACCTCTTCCTGCCCCGGCTGGTGCTACGCGCCGTCGTGGACGAGCTACGCGACGTTGCGCTCGCTGCAGCGGAGGATCTGGGGTGGCTCGATCGGAAAGCCCCGCGGGAGGCAGGGATGTCTGTACCGGGGGTAGCACTCGGCGCCCACGACGATCCACGCTGGGTGCACTTCCTCACCATGGTCCTGCCGGATCCCGCCTTTACGGCCCTACGCAACGAGCCGGTGATGCGGCGTGTCGTGGAGGCGTTGCTCGGCGGCCCGCCCGACACGTCGGCTGGCGACCTCTGCCGCGTCGTGTCCGGAGACGATCCGGCACACACCACGCCCCCGCACCAGGAGCGCCACTACGTCCACGGCGGCGGGGAGCTGTGGATCGCCTGGCTGCCCCTCACCGACTGCCCCCTATCCCTCGGCCCGCTGGCGATCCTGCCCCGATCTCACCGGCGTGGCCTCCTGCCCCACGAGGATGGGCACGGCCACCACCCGAGCGTCGATGTCCCTAGCGATGCGGTGTGGCTCGCGTCCGATCTGACGCCCGGCGATGCGCTGTTCTTTTCCGGCGTCACCGTGCACCGCGCCCTCCCGCACCGTGACGACCGGCGCCTGCGCCTCTCCGCCGACTTCCGCTTCCAGCGCAGTGGCGGACGGGAGCCCAACGCAGGAGCACCTCCCTCTATGGACTCCGTCGGGCACACCGTGGCCCTGCGACGTGCGAGTCCTTCTACCCCCACGCTGGAGTGAGAACTCCTCGATCCCAGCGGCTTCGAGAGCACGACTACTGCCTTTCCGAGGCGCGACGGTCGATACGGACACGATATTTTTGACGTCAATCGGGTCGCGTCCTCCCGAGTCGTCGCCGGACACGAGCAAGCCCGTTCCCGCAAACTCGGTTTGTTACGCACAATGCGAGCGGACCGCATACGCAGACCTCCCGACCGACGGGATCGATCATGAGCGACACAAGTATCGACCAGGCAGTCCTGATGCTTGCCGACATCGGCGGCTACACCTCGTTCATGCTCGATACGCGGCTGGCAGTGGAACACAGCCATGAGATCATCAGCCAGTTGATCCGCGCGATCATCGCCGAGATCAAGATCCCTCTGAAGCTGGCCAAGCTTGAAGGGGACGCGGTCTTCCTCTATGCCAGGAAGACTGCCGACCCCGACGCCTGGAATGAAGCACGGCAAGACATCGGCGCGAAGCTGCTGCAGTTCTTTACCGTCTTTCACCGCAAGCTGGAAGAGCTCGCCGGAACCGACCCGTGCGACTGCGGAGCCTGCGGCCACATCGACGCCCTCAGGCTCAAGATCATCGTGCACAGCGGCAAGGCCGTGTTCTACCGCATCGAGCAGTTCGACGAGCTCTCGGGAGGGGACGTCATCCTGACCCACCGCCTTCTCAAGAATTCGGTGCCGCTGAAGGAGTACATCCTGATGACGGAGCCGGCCTATGCCGACATCGCGTTTCCGCTGCAACTCCCAGTCCACGAAGGCAGCGAGCACTACGAGCATCTGGGCCAGATCAAGACCCTGTTCTGTGAACCGCTGGCCGCTTCCGGCACCGCATGAACGGGCCGGCGGCAACCGGGGGGCAACACGGGGGCCGCGTCGCTTCTTCGCGGCAGCATCGGGTGGAAGGGAGTAAATCCATCGTGTCCTCCCGTAGGGAGCCGCCCACGCCAGCGCTGTGCACCGCGCC
>JASFUG010000197.1:0-6206 GCA_050050395.1 Nitrospirota bacterium | reverse complement strand
TCGCCACCCGGCACAGGTCCGGGTGGCTTCACCCCCCGTGGATGGCAGGCTCGCGCCCGCCATCAGACCGCATGGAGCGTCCCGCTCCATGCGGTCTACCTGTAGGGCCGGCTTCAGTCGGCCTCGGCGCGGTCCCCAATCATAGGGGTCGTTAAAACGTTTTTCGGTTGGGCTAATATCTCGGGGATGTCCCAGATTGTTGATAATCTGCCCGTCGTGCGCGGTTACAGCCTGTTTTCCTGAGCGATTTGCAGGCGTTTTCACGATATTTTTTCAGTGGCGACGCGGGCAGTTCTGGTCTAGCGTGCTACCCATCAACAATTCCTTGCCTTGCCCATGGGGCGCCATGATGGCCCGCTCAACCCGACGCTCATCAATCAACATTCTCAACGAAGTTGCCGGCCTCTTGGCAGCCAATCGCCATGGTGAGGACGATCAGCGTAGTGACCCGATCGGGCCGTCGCAGGTCGACGACCTCATGGCTTATACCAAGAAATTGCTTCAAGAAGTTGCGCGGTTATTGAAACTCAAGGGGTACTCGTCAATGCGCAAGGAAGAGCTCGCTACACGGATTCACACTGCTTTAAATGACGCCGCAGCCGAGGCCGGCGATCGGCCCACCGACGAGCCGACCGAGGAAGACCGCATTGCCAGGGCGAAGTTTGATCTCGGGCCCGATGTGAGCGAGCCGGAGGTGAAACACATTCCCTGGGGCTACGGATACGACCGGATCACCGCCATGGTGATCAACCCGGATCAGCTCTACACCTACTGGGAGGTCACCGACCAGGCCATCGACGCCGCACGTCGCGCTCTCGGTGACGCGGGCAAGGACGCCTGGCTCAACCTACGCGTATATGACGTCACAGGGCGGATATTCGATGGCACCAATGCCCACAGCTACACCGACATCAAGGTGGAGCGCTCCGACCGGCAGTGGTTCGTCACGGTAGGCAAGCCGACGTCGGCCCACTGTATCGAGATCGGGATGAAGTCGCACGAGGGGTACTTCGTGAAGATCGCTCGGTCGGGCCGGGTGGAGTTCCCGCGCCGTGAGCCGGTGGGAGAGTCGCCGGTGGCGTGGTTGACGGTGCGCCCGATGACCGGCGAGGTGGAGCCGGCGGACGGTCCGCACTTCCAGGGTGGGGGGGCAGCCGCCGGTCCGGGCACGCCGGACACCCAAGGCGACGGTGAGGCTCCGCACGCCGGTGGTGGCTGGGGTTTCCATGCCGAGGCCGGGACGTTCGCGAGTGGGACGGACTGGCAGGCGGAGTGGCATTCGACGAGCGCGGTGCTGGAGCGGGAGTGGGTGGAGGAGCGTGACAGCTTCGAGTGGGTCGGTCCGCTCTCCCATAGCCGCTGGGAAGCGGGACCCTTCCCACTCCAGATCGAAGCCCCCGGACGAGTGGAGGAGCACTTCGAGGGCGGTGTGACCGTGTATTCAATCGCCGGTGGCAAGCGCGTCTCCTTCGGGCCCTGGCAGGTGGTGATCCGTGGGCTCCGGGGATGGGCCGAAGGCCGCGTCCTCGGGACGTGGGAAGTGCACAAGTCGTGGGCGACCGAAGGGGGACACGAGCGTTGGGGCGAGCGCACGGTGTTCGGTCCGGTGCGCGGCTTAGGAGGCTCGGAGCTGTTCGGTGCCAGCGAGCGGCGCTGGATGGTCGGCAGTGAGCGGCGCCTCGGCGGGGCGTCGGAGCTCTATCGCCTCGGTGCGAGCGAGATGCGCTACGGCGGTGCCAGCGAGTACCTCTACCTGGGTGCCTCCGAGTACCGGTACGCCGGTGCCTCCGAATGGCGTTACGGCGGTGCCTCCGAATGGACCTACCGTGGGGGCAGCGAGAGCCGCCTGGGTGGAGCGAGTGAGCAGCGTTTCCGCGGCGGCAGCGAGCACTTCCTGGGGGGCAGCGAGGGCTGGCACGCAGGTGGTGAGGAGGCCGGCTTTGGTGGCGCCTCTGAGTACCGACCGTTGGGCGGTGACGCGCCGCCGCAATGGCCCGCGGTTCCGTAGCCGTCTCATGAATCCAGGGCGGTTTTCTGTGCGCACCCCCTCCTGTGTGGATGGGGTCGCGCCGGGCCACACTCTGTTGCCCCCGCTTCCTTGCACCCCACCGTTTCGCACGACACCGTGATTTATCTCCGGCATGGGTTTCTACCCTCGCTGATCCCGACCGCGGATCGAGGCCTGGATCCATCCTCGGGCGGAGCTCACACCCGCCGCAGGTAGATTCGCTCGGTCTCACCGCTCGAATTCGGAGCAACCTTCATGGCCACTGGTTATCTCGCCCTTGTCCTGCACGCCCACCTGCCGTTCGTGCGCCACCCAGAGGACGCAACGGTGATGGAAGAGCGCTGGCTTTACGAGGCGATCACCGAAACCTATCTGCCGCTCGTACAGTCGTTCGAGGGGCTGAGGTCCGACGGCGTGCCGGTCCGTTGTACCGTCTCCTTGTCCGCGCCGTTGATCACCATGCTCACCGACGACCTCCTCAAGGAGCGCTACGCGGCGCATCTCGATCAGCTCATCGAGCTCGCCGAGAAGGAGATGGAGCGAACCCGCAACGAGCCCTATTACCTGCGGCTCGCGCAGATGTACCACGACCGCTTTCTGTCCTTGCGTCATACCTGGCGCTGTCACGAGGGGAACCTGGTCCACGCCTTCCGCCTGCTGCAGGAGAGCGGCTGCGTGGAGGTGATCACCTCCACCGCCACCCACGGCTACTTTCCGCTGCTCGACCGAAACTGGGCCGCTCTGCGCGCGCAGGTGCACGTGGCGGCAGATCTTTACGAGCGTCACTTCGGCCAGCGCTCGAAGGGGATGTGGCTCGGTGAGTGCGGCTACGTACCCGGTGTCGACGAGCTCCTGCGGGAGGCGGCGGTGCGCTACTTCTTCGTCGACAGCCACGCCATCCTGTACGCGGATCAGCGGCCGGTGTACGGGGTACACGCGCCCCTGTTCTGTCCCAGCGGTACGGCCGCCTTCGGCCGCGACCCTGAGTCGTCCGAGCAGGTGTGGAGCGCCAAGGAGGGCTATCCCGGCGACCCGCATTATCGCGACTTCTACCGCGACATCGGCTTCGACCTCCCCATGGACTATATCGGCCCCTACGTCCACCCCGAGGGACATCGTATCTACACGGGTCTCAAGTACCACGCGATTACCCACAATCAGATGCACGACAAGTGGGTCTATGACCCGGAGATCGCCCGGGGCAAGGCGGGTCTCCACGCCTCGCACTTCCGTGGCAAGCGCGCCGAACAGGTGCAAGCGCTGGCGGCGCACATGGACCGGCCGCCGATCCTCGTCTCACCCTACGACGCCGAGCTGTACGGCCACTGGTGGTATGAGGGGGTGCAGTTCCTCGACGATCTATTCCGGCAACTGCACTTCGATCAGGACGTGGTCGAGCCGATCACCCCGGGTGACTACCTGGACCGCCATCCGACCAACCAGGTGGCCACGCCGTGCGCCTCCTCGTGGGGCCACAAGGGCTACAACGAATACTGGCTGAACGAGAGTAACGCCTGGATCTACCGTCACCTGCACGCGGCCGGGGAGCGCATGGTGGAGCTGGCGCGTCGCTATCCGGATCCGGAGGCGGCTCTGCGCCGGGCCCTCAATCAGGCGGCGCGGGAGCTGCTCCTCGCCCAGAGCAGTGACTGGGCATTCATCATGAAGACCGGCACCACGGTGGGCTACGCCGAGCGACGCACCAACGAGCACCTGGTCCGCTTCAACCGTCTCTACGAAGAGATCGTGGCGGGTCAGCCCGATGAGGCCTGGCTCAAGTCGATCGAGACCAAGGACAACATCTTTCCGGATATCGATTACCGAATCTATGCGACGTAATCCGCTGCGTCGGCTCTTACGGGGGGTGAGAGCGGTTCCGTGAGTCGAGGGGGAGGCGGGAGGAGGTAGAGGTGCGGCATAGAGGAGCCGCGGTCAATGGGCATAGGCGAGCCCATCCACGCCGGGTCTGGCCGTGTTTTGTGGGCCGCGCCGTGTGCTCGATTCCTGGCCGACCTCGCGTCCCACCGTTGTCGCGGATCGCGCGCTGCGCCGACCTGACCCGCATTTCTCACCATCGATCTGCTCCGCCCGTATGATTGCTCGCATCTCTTGCCCCACCTCGTCCGAGTCCTCGACAGGGCGCAAGCCGGTCTGGGGGGCGAGGATCTGCGGTCAGTCGCACGGGGTCGCGACGATCCGTTGAGATTTGCGGGCTGACCCCCGGATAGCCATGGCCACGCCACTGAAGGTCCTGTTCGTCACCTCCGAGTGCTCCCCCTTCGCCAAGACCGGAGGGCTTGCCGACGTCGCCGGGGCCCTCCCCAAGGCCCTGGCGGGGCGGGGCATCGACGTCCGCGTCGTGATGCCCCTCTACGCGGGGGTCGACTGGAACAGCCTCGAGGTCCTGGAGGGCACGGTGGTGGTGCCGATGGGGCGCGGCCGCGGCTATAGCGGGATCCGCATGGGGTTGCTTCCCGGCAGCCGGGTGCCGGTCTACTTCCTGGAGCACCACCACTACTTCGACCGTCCCCATCTCTACGGCCCGCCGAAGGAGGCGTATGGGGATAACCTGGAGCGCTTTGCCTTCCTGTCCCGAGCCGCCCTCGAGCTGTGCAAGGCTCTGGGTTGGTTCCCGGACATCGTCCACGCCAACGACTGGCAGACCGCCCTGGTCCCTGCCTACCTGAACACCGTGGAGTGGGCCCAGCCCCTGCACGGTGCGGCAAGCATCTACACCATCCACAATCTGGCCTACCAGGGCGTGTTCGACGGTGGCGCCCTGTGGGTCACCGGACTCGGTTGGGAACACTACAAGCCCGAGGAGTTCGAGCACTTCGGCGCCCTCAACCTCACCAAGGGGGCGATCGTCCACTCCACCTTCCTGTCCACCGTCAGTCCCACCTACGCCCGCGAGATCCAGACCCCGGCCTTCGGCTACGGCCTCGATGGGCTACTCGCTGGGCGTGGGGCAGATCTCATCGGACTGCTCAACGGCATCGACGCCCACGATTGGGATCCGGCCAGCGATCCCCACATTCCCGCCCACTATTCGTCCGTCGACATGGCGGGCAAGGTGGCGTGCAAGAGAGCCCTGCAGGAGGAGGCGGGGTTCGCCGTGCGGCCCGAGGTGCCGTTGTTCGGCCTGGTGAGCCGTCTCACTTCTCAGAAGGGGGTGGACGTCCTCGCCCAGGCCCTGGACGGCCTGCTCCACCTGGATCTCCAGTTCGTACTCCTCGGGGCCGGCGACCCTGAGGCCGAGGCGTACCTGCGCTGGCTCGACTCCCAGCGCGGGGATCGGTTCCGCGCCTGGCTCCACTTCGACAATCGCCGCGCCCACCTGATCGAGGCCGGCTGCGACTTCTTCGTGATGCCGTCGCGCTACGAGCCGTGTGGGCTGAACCAGCTCTACAGCCTGCGTTACGGCACGCTGCCAATCGTTCGCGCCACGGGCGGCCTGGCGGACACGGTGATCAACTACGACCAGCACACCGGCCGCGGCACCGGCTTCGTGTTCCACGACCTCAATCCCGGTGCGGTGTACGACACGGTGGGCTGGGCACTCGCCACCTGGTACGACCGTCCGGGGCACATCGAAGAGATGCGCCGCCAGGCCATGGCCCAGGACTTCTCCTGGGAGCACTCGGCCGCTGGATACGAAGAGCTCTACCTGCGTGCCTACGAACGGCGCCGCGGCCACCCATTCGCCGGTCATTAGGCGGTCGGCCCCGCCGTGGCGGCGAGGCCTCCGGGCCCGGGACTAGTCGCTGGACCGTGGCAGCAGGTCGTAGCGGGCGAGGGAGAAGGTGAGGGCGATGGTGGCGAGGAGGAAGAGCTCGGTGCTGAACAGCCATACCACCAAGTCGACCGCGTAGTAGGCGCCGCGCAGGCCGTGGCGGAAGTCGAGCTGGAAGTACTCCAGGTACCGGCCGAGACCCGCGGAGCGTGCGCCCCTGTCACCCGGCGGTCCCGCGGTATAGAGGTGCGCCGCCAGGAGGGCGCGCAGGCCCCACACGAAGGCAAGGAAGGTGAACGCGAGGACCGCCATCAAGAACAGTACCTTCAGCTGCAAGACCACGGGGGCAGGGTGCCCGAAGAGCCGCGTGACCTGGCACAGGGAGAGCAACCGGTCCGTGGACAGGAGCAGGCCGAAGGTGCCGCCCACCGCCAGCAGGGCCAGGGAGCCGAGGAAGAGGACCTG